>NZ_JBHWLC010000076.1:0-16967 GCF_042730635.1 Streptomyces sp. NPDC059917 | reverse complement strand
CGCGGGCTCCCCGCCGGGTGGGGGCGGGGCACGCGGCGCGTCCGGTGATCACCGGACGCGCCTCGTGATCGTTCGCACTAGACTTTCCGTGTTCGGAAGAAGGGCCCGCACGCCGACTCCGCAGCCGAGTCGGTCGGCGGGAGCGGGAGGCGCCTGATGGGCACGGCATCGCAGCGGATCTTCTACACGGGTCGGCCCTCCGGCCTGATCGGACAGGAGATCGCGGGCTACCGGATCGAGCGGCTGATCGGCCGCGGCGGCATGGCCGTCGTCTACTGCGCCAAGGACCTGCGCCTGGACCGGATGGTCGCGCTGAAGCTGATCGCCCCGGAGCGCGTGCGCGACGAGGTCTTCCGCCGCCGCTTCACCCACGAGTCCCGGGTGGCCGCGCGGATCGACCACCCCCACATCGTGCCGATCTTCGAAGCCGGTGACACGGACGGCGTGCTGTACATCGCGATGCGGTACGTCGTGGGTCCGGACCTGCGGGTCCTGCTGGACCGCGAGGGCCCGCTGCCCGTGACGACCGCCGTGCGCATCGCCGCCCAGGTGGCCTCCGCCCTGGACGCGGCCCATGACCACGAACTGGTGCACCGGGACGTCAAGCCCGCCAACATCCTGGTCGCCGCCGGCACCGACAGCGACCACCCCGAACACGTCTACCTCACGGACTTCGGCCTGACGAAGAAGGCGCTGGCGCTGAGCGGCTTCACCACCGCCGGTGAGTTCGTGGGCACGCTCGACTACATGGCGCCGGAGCAGATCGCCGGCCGCCCGGTGGACGGCAGGTGCGACCAGTACAGCCTCGGGTGCGTCGTGTACGAGTCCCTCGTCGGCGGCCCGCCCTTCGTGCGCGACGACGCCCCGGCGCTGCTGTGGGCGCACCAGTACGACCAGCCGCCCCCCGTGACGGAGAAGCGGCCGGACATCGCCCCGGCGGCCGCCGAGGTCCTGGCGAAGGCCCTGTCCAAGGTCCCGGAGGACCGGTACGGCTCCTGCCTGGAATTCGTGGCGGCGCTGCGGGCGGCCGCCGCCGTGAACGGCGCCGCGACGCACGTGGACCGGGCATCCCTGTCGGATGCCCGGTCTGTCAGGAGGTCGCTGGACCGCGTGCCGCCGCCGGAACCTCCCGGTTGGGCGCTGCCGGTCTTCGAGTAGTGCCGAATGCGGCCGGTCACAGCCCCAGGGAGACGGCGAGCCGGACCATTTCGGCCGTGGTGTTGATGCCCAGCTTGGTCCGGATGCGGCGCAGGTAGGCGTCGACCGTGTGCTTGGAGAGTCCCATCGAGCGGGCCGTCTGCACGTAGGTGCACCCGGCGGCGATGTGGCGCAGCGCCTCCTGCTCACGGGGAGCGAGAGCGGTGGTGGCGGTGGCTTCGGCCTGCGGCATGGAGAGTGTGAGGCTCATGGGACTTCCTCCGACACATCGGCTCGGTCATCGCTGCTCACACCCTCGGAAGCAGGGGACTCATCCGTTTTTGCGGATGTATGTCCCTGTTAAAGAGCTTGTCGGTGGGACTTCATGGAGGTGTCCGCCAACTGTCACAGGCGCGTCACAGGCAACGCCGACACGCATAATGCGGGAACCATCGCGGTAAGGCCGGGCATCCGGCCCCCGACCTGCCCCGCATCACCCGATGAGGGACTGCTCGGCCCAGATGGTCTTGCCGATGGGGGTGTGGCGGGTGCCCCAGCGTTGGGCCAGCTGGGCCACCAGCAGGAGGCCCCGCCCGCCCTCGTCGAAGATCCGGGCGCGCCGCATGTGGGGCGCCGTACCGCTCGCGTCCGAGACCTCGCAGATCAGCGACGTGTCCTCGTGGATCAGGCGCAGCTGGATGGGCGGCTCGCCGTAACGGATGGCATTGGTGACCAGCTCGCTGACCACGAGCTCGGTGACGAAGGCGGCGTCGTCGAGGCCCCAGGCCGTCAACTGGTCCGTGGCGTCCCGCCGGGCCTGGCCGACGATGGACGGGTCCGGCGGCACGTCCCAGACGACCACCTTGTCGGCGTGCAGCGCCCTGGTCCGGGCGACGAGCAGGGCGACGTCGTCGTCCGGGGGATGGGTCAACAGCGTGGTCAGGACCCGGTCGCAGACCGCGTCCAGGGTGGCGGCCGGTCGGACCAGGGCCGTGAACATGCTGTCCAGCGCCTCGTCGATGTCGTGGTCACGGGCCTGGAGCAGACCGTCGGTGTACAGGGCCAGGATGCTCCATTCCGGCAGCTCCACCTCGACGGTCTCGAAGGGCAGGCCCCCCAGCCCCAGCGGCGGCCCGGCCGGGACGTCCAGGAGGTACGCGGATCCCTCCGGGGAGATCACGACGGGCGGCGGGTGCCCCGCCCGCGCCGCCGTGCAGTGGCGGGTGATCGGGTCGTAGACCACGTACAGGCAGGTGGTGCCGATCCCCCCGGCGGTGTCCTCGCCGTCCCGGTCCGCCTCGTCGGCGGACAGGTGGATGACCAGGTCGTCGAGATGGGTGAGCAGCTCGTCGGGCGGCAGGTCCACGTCGGCCAGCGTGCGCACGGCGGTGCGCAGTCGCCCCATCGTGGCGGAGGCACGGATGCCGTGGCCGACCACATCGCCCACGACCAGGGCCACCCGCGCCCCCGAGAGCGGGATCACGTCGAACCAGTCGCCGCCCAGCCCGGCCTCGCCACCGGCGGGCAGGTAGCGGGAGGCGGTCTCCAGCGCGGAATGGGCGGGCAGCGAGTGCGGGAGCATGCTGCGCTGGAGCATCATCGTGGAGGTGTGCTCCCGGGGGTGCCGGGGCGCGTTGCGGATGCTGCTCGCCGCCTTGTTCGTCAGCTCCTCGGCCAGCCAGAGGTCCTTCGGCCGGAAGGGCTCCGGGCGCTGGTGGCGGCCGAAGAGGGCCACCCCGAGGGTGGCGCCCTGCGCCCGCAGCGGCACCACCATCATCGAGTGGGCGCCGTATTCGGCGATCCAGGCGGCCCCGGCGTCCTGGGCCGCCCCGCGGGCGACGGCCGGGTCCGCCGTCCCGTACACCGCGCCGCGACCCGCGGCCAGGGACTCGACCGGAGGGGAGAACGGCGGGTGCGTGGTCCGCTCGCCGACCGACACCCGGGACTCCGACGACCCGCGCAGGACCGAGCGGGCGGCGGTGCGGCGCACGGTGACCGGCGTCGCCACGGCGGGGGCGGACGGCCCGTTGCCGCGGGGGAGGGGGTCCAGCAGGTCGACGAACGCGAAGTCGGCGAGCCGCGGGACGGCGACCTCCAGCAGCTCCTGTGCGGTACGGGCACTGTCCTGGGTGGTGCCGATGCGGGCGAGGGTCGAGGCCGCGTCGTCCGGTGCGAGCGGCTGTCGCTGGTCCTCCTCGGGCCCGGCCGCGTGCTGCGCCGCCATGGAGACCGCGCGCACCCGGCCGTCCGGGTCGCGCAGCGGGGCCAGCGAGGTCACCCAGCCGTGCTCGGGCTCCGTACCCGCGGGGTGGACGAAGGAGTCGACGGACTGCGGTTCGCCGGTCTCCAGCACCAGGCGCATCGTGCGCCCGGTCGCGTCGCTCACCGGGTCGGGCACGATGTCGGACAGGCGCAGCCCGCGCATCTCGGCCTCGGTGAGGGACAGCGCGCGCTCCATGCCCGTGTTCGCCCGTACCAGCCGCAGGTCCTCGTCGAAGATCGCGAGGGGGAAGGGGGACTGGGCGAAGGCCCACTCGCTCAGCGGCCCGTTCCGGGGCGGCCGAGCGGCCCCGCCGGCCACCGCGGAGACCACGAACCACCTGGTGGGACCGTCGCTGGAGGTCCGGCGGTGCGCGAGCAGGGCCTGTTCCAGCCGTCGGCCGTCCCGGTGCCGCAGGGCGACGGTCCCGCTCCACCGCTCCGGGCCGGGCGAGACCGGGCGCGCGACCCCGTCGAAGCCGTCGGCGAGGAGGTGCGCGGCGGGCAGCCCGACGACCTCGGAAGGCGCGTAACCGAGCAGCAGAGCGGCGTCCTCGCTCCACTCGGTGACGATGCCGAGCTCGCTGATGGTGGCCGTGGCCGTGGCCCGGTACACCGGATCGGGCGAGGCGTCGGGCTCCGCCGGTTCCACCGGCCCTTGTGGCCGCTCACCGGGAGGGGTGGGAAGTTGGTCCATCGACGCTCATCTCGCCCTCGATAGTCCTGCGCCGCGGTGCCGTGCGCGGTCCCGCGGAACCGCGCGCGGCCAGGGTTCCACTGACAAGCATGATCCGGCGGGGCACGGAGCACCAACGCAGTGGTGTCACGGGACGCCGGCGTCCCGAGCGGGGCGCGCGAGCACGAGGGCCAGGGCCGTGCCCTCCGTCTGCCACACCGCGGCCCGGCGCCCCCCGCCGAGCAGGGGCGGCCACAGGCCCAGGATCGGGACGCGCCGCGCGGCGGGGCCGAAGATGCCGCTCCGGTCCGCCTTGACCGCGGCTTCCTTGAGCGCCCAGGCACCGGCCCAGGCAGCGGGTCGAGCACCGGGCGGGTCATGGGGAGGGCCCGCGGCGATGGCGCGCCGGTCCCGGGGCGACAGGACGTGGTCCGCGACGCGGCGCACCATGGCGGCCGAGGCCGTGTCGCACAGGTCCACACCGACCGGCCCCGGTGCCAGGGCCGCGGCGACGTGCCGCGCGGTGTGGCTGAGGGAGAGGTGCAGGGCGGGCATGGGCTCGCCGCCGACGAGGACGCGGGGGCTGCCGTCGGCCCGCGGCAGCACCTCCACGTCGTGCGCCGGGGCCGCGAGGAAGGTGGCGACCAGGGACTTGGCGAGCAGCCGACCGGCCAGCCATTCGGCCCGCCGCCGGGGCGCGAGGCCGTCGGCCACCTGCTGTTCGGCCGGTGAGAGGAGCGGCGCCCGGCGCAGGTCCTCGCGCCGGGCCACGACGACACCGGCGCCGCCCCACCGGAGGGGGCGGCCCGGCGCGATCGGCCGGAAGACGGCGGCCCCCGTCAGGGCGGTGGCCTTGGTGTCCGTGGCGTCGGTGCTGTCGGTGGGGTCCATGACCGTGGGCTCACGCGGCCCGGGCCGGGGACAGGAGCCCCAGCTGCTGCTCCAGCACGGCCACGGCGCCCCGTATCTGCTCGGGCGTGTGGTCGTGGGTGAGGAAGAAGCGCAACCGGGCCATGTCCTCGGGGACGGCGGGATGGAGGATGGGATTGACGCTGATGCCCTGTTCGAAGAGGGCCTGCGCCAACCTCAGGGTCTTGAGGGAGTCCCCGACGACGCAGGGCACGATCGGGGTGTCGTGGCTGTCCCCGATGTCGATCCCGGCCTCGCGCGCGAGGCCGACGAACCGCGCGGCGTTCGCCGCGAGGCGGGCCACCCGCTCCGGCTCGCGGCGCAGCAACCGCAGCGCGGTCAGCGAGGCCGCGGTGTCGGCCGGGGTCATCCCGGCGCTGTAGACGAAGCCGGGAGCGGTGTACCGCAGGTAGTCGATGACCGGGCCGGTCCCCGCGACGTAGCCGCCGCAGCTCGCCAGGGCCTTGGACAGGGTGCCCGACCAGAGGTCGACGGCCGAGCGGTCGACGCCGAAGTGCTCGCCGACGCCGCGCCCCGTCGCACCGATCGTCCCGATGCTGTGCGCCTCGTCGATCATCAGCAGCGCGCCGTGCTCGCGCTTGACCTCGACGAGCGCGGGCAGGTCGGCGATGTCGCCGTCCATGCTGTACACGCCCTCGACGACGACCAGCACCCGTCGGTACTGCCGGCGCACCGTCCGGAGCAGGGCGTCCAGGGCGGCCGCGTCGTTGTGGGGGAACGGCCGCCGGGTCGCGCCCGAGAGCGTGCAGCCCTGCAGGATGCTGTCGTGGGCGAGGGCGTCGTGGACGACGAGGTCACCGGGGCCGACGAGATGCCCGATCACGGTCACGTTGGTGGCGTGGCCATTGGCCAGGGTGATCGAGTCCTGGCAGCCGAGCAGGTCGGCGAGTTCCGCCTCGAGCTCCAGGTGGAGCGGCCGACTGCCGGACAGCAGCCGGCTGGCCGACACCGACGTACCGAAGCGGGCGATCGCCTCCCGGGCCGCTTCGTGGACCTGTGGGTGCGTGGCCAGACCCAGGTAGTTGTAGCTGGAGAACGAGAGCAGTTCCCGGCCGCCGACGACGGTCGTGTCGGTCATGCCGCCCTCGTGGACGAGGAAGTACGGGTTCGGCAGACCCGACCGGGACAGGAGGGCGAAGCGTTCGCCGTGGGCGGTGACCTCGGGGAAGCACTCGATCCGCGTGTGCTCCGCGGGGGGCCCGCCGTCCTGGGCCGCGCGCTGTTCGGGGACGGGGACGGGTACGGGTACGGGGTCGGGGTCGGGTGCCGGGGCCGGGACGGCCGCCGGTGCGGCGCCCTCCGCAGGGCCCGCGATCAGCGCGGCGATCCCACCGATGGTCGGCCGGTCGGCCGCCGCCGCGTCGAAGCTCCACCCGGGCCACTGCCGCTGGAGGGAGGTGAACAGGTCGGTGAGCATCAGCGAGTCGAAACCGAGCTCGTCGATCAGCAGCTGGTCGTCGCGCAGGTGACCCACGGGGAAGGCGCTGATCCGGGCCACCTGGGAGGTCACGGCCTCCAGGACCTCCCGCCGGGCCGGGGCGGCCGGCTCCGGCGGAGCGGGTGCGGCTACGCGGGCCGGGGCGGGTGCGGGGGCCGCGGCGGGAGCGGGGTCCCGTTGCGCCGCGGGCCCCCGGTCGGCGAACCAGTAGGACCGGGTGTCGAGCCGCGCCACCGGCAGGTCCAGCAGCACGCGCTCCTCCCTGGGGACCAGCGCGCGCGGGTCGACCGGGACGCCCAGGACCGCGAGCCGGGCGAGGGCCAGGACGAAGGACCGCCCGGCGTCCGGCGCCTCCGCGTCGACGGGGACGACGTGCACGTCGCCGTGACCGGCGAGGTTGCGGCGTACGGACGTCAGCAGCGAGCTGCCGCCGGCCACCTGGAGGAAGATGCGGGCCCCCTGCCCGTAGGTCGTGCGCACGGCCTCGCTGAAGCGCACCGGTACGGACGCGTGCCGGGTCCACAGCCGACGCAGCAGCTCGGGATCGTCGCAGACCTCCGCGTTCACGGAGGAGACGAAGGTCAGCAGGGGGCTGCTGATGCGGCGGTCGGCGAGGTCCGCGCGGACGCTCTCCTCGGCCGACTCCAGCCGGGGCGAGTGGAAGGCGTGGGACACCTCCAGCGAGGCCGTGACCACCCCGGCCCCGGCACAGGCCCGCCGCAGCGCCGCGAGCCCTTCTACCGTGCCGCTGACCACGAGCTGGCGCGGTTGGTTGAAGCAGGCGAGCCACACGTCCTCGATGCCGTCGACGAGCCGTCGGCAGGTCTCCTCGTCGCTCTGTACGGCGAGCATCCCGCCCTCGAAGCCGCTCTCGGCCCGCCGGACGGCCGCGCCCCGGCGGACCAGCAGCCGCACGGTGTCCACGGGGGTGAGCGCTCCGGCCGCCGCAGCGGCGGCGAACTCCCCGACGCTGTGGCCGAGGGTGACGTCGGGGGTGACGCCGCAGTCGGCGAGGACCCGGGTGGCGGCGATCTGGACGCTGCCGAGCAGCGGCTGGCACACCTCCGTGGCGGTGAGCCGCCGCATACGCTCGGCGGCGCCGTGGGCCGTCGTGGTCCCGCCGTACAGCAGCTCGACGATGTCGACGCCGATGCCCCGGCGGGCCACGGCGCCGAGGACGCCGACCGCCGACCGGAAGGCGGGGAACCGCTCGTGCAGGTCGCGCATCATGCCCGGTCGCTGGCTGCCCTGACCGGGGTAGAGGAAGGCGACGCGGCGCTGCGCGGCCGGGAGCGGCGCGTCGGCGGCGAAGGCGCCGTCGCCGAGGTCGCCGCGGGCGCCGGCGAGGAGCTGTTCACGGGCCTCGCGCAGCCGCCGCAGGAACGCGTCGGTGTCTGTGGCCACGATCGCCAGCCGTGCTCTCAGGGGCGTGCGGGCGGCCAGGGTGTGGGCCACGGCCGCCAGCGGCGCACGGTCCGGCGTGTCGAGTGCGTCGAGTACGTCGCCGATGTGCTGGACCAGCAGGTCGGGGTTGCCGGCGGAGAGGAGGACGAGCTGGGGGTCCGGGGCTCGGGCACCGTCGGGGCCGCCGGTGCCTGCGGTGTCCGCGGTGGCCGTGGGGTCTGTGGTGTCCGCGGTGCCGTCGGCGTGCTCGGGGCGGGGGCCGGGGGCCCGGGCGGACCGCTGTTCCTCCAGGACCACGTGGACGTTCGTACCGCCGAAGCCGAAGGAGCTGACGGCGGCCCGCCGCGGGGCGCCCGTACCCGGAAAGGGACGGGCGGTGTCGGCGAAGCGCAGGCCGGCGGCGGATATGCCCAGGTCCGGGTGGGGGACGGTGTCCGGCTGCGGCACGATCGTGCGGTGGTGGACGACCAGGGCCGCCTTGATCAGCCCCGCGATGCCCGCCGCGGCCAGGGAGTGCCCGATGAGGGCCTTGCCCGCAGCGAGGTAGCAGAGCCCAGGGTCGTCGTCGGGGTACTCGGTGCGCAGTCGGCGCAGTGCCTCGGCCTCGGCCCGGTCGCCCGCGGCGGTGCCGGTGCCGTGCGCTTCGAGGAAGCCGACGGAGGAGGGCGCGACGCCCGCGTCGTCGTAGGCCCGGCGCATGGCGCGCAGCTGGCCCTCGGGGGTCGGGACCAGGGGGCCGGGGGAGGCGCCGTCGTTGGCGGTGCCGATGCCCTTGATCACCGCGTACACCCGGTCGCCCGCGGCGAGCGCGTCGGCGAGCGGGCGCAGGACGACGACCCCGGCTCCCTCGCCGAGGACGAAGCCGTCGGCCCGCTCGTCGAAGGGGCGGCACACCCCGGTGGCGGAGAGCGCGCGGAGCCGGGAGAAGCCGACCAGGCTGTCGGGCGTGAGGTTGAGGTACACCCCGCCCACGAGCGCGGTCGAGCAGGTGCCCCGGCGAAGGTGGGCCATCGCCTGGTCGAGCGCGACCAACGAGCCGGAACAGGCCGCGTCGACGGCGAAGCTGGGGCCGCCGAGGTCGAAGTGCCGGCTGACCGCGCCGGACGCCATGTTCAGCAGGCTTCCGGGCAGGGTGAAGGCCTCGACGGTGCCGCCCGCCGCCCGCGCTTCGTCGGCCAGGGTGATGGCCCGCATGTGGCCCGTCATGAGGTCCTTGTAGTCGGACACCGACAGACCGAAGAAGACCCCGGTGTTCTCCCGGTCGAAGTCGCCGCGGCCGAGCCCCGCGTCGTCGAGCGCCTCGCGGGTGACGCCGAGCATCAGCCGGTGCTGCGGGTCCATGGCCCGGGCGCGTGCGGGGGGCACCCCGAAGTGCAGGGCGTCGAAGCGGTCCACGTCGTCGAGGAAGGCGACCTGGTCGGTGTACGCGGCGTTCGGCGCCGACGGGTCACCGGGGGCGTGGAAGACCTCGTGGTTCCAACGCTCCCTCGGGACCGTGGAGAACTGCCGCTCGCCGCTCAGCAGGAGCTCCCAGTAGGCACGGACGTCCGGGGCGGCGGGAAAGCGGCAGCCGATGCCGATGATGGCGATGTCAGTCATGGGAGCTTCCTTCGGGGCGGTGGCGCACGACGGGTGATTCCCACCGTGCCCGCGGCCGCCCCGCCGCCCCAGCCCCGGCTATTCGTCACTTGACAGGGCGCCGGCCTCCGTGCGCAGGCGCCGCAGGGTGCGGCCCTCGTGGACCTGGCGCCCCACGAGCGCGCCGCCGTAGACCACGAAACCGACGCCGACGAGCCAGGACTGGACGACCAGCAGGGTGCCGAAGGGGCCGTAGGTGACGGCGTTCGAGGCGATGAGGGGGGAGAAGACCAGCTGGGAGAAGATCCGCAGCCCCAGGAGGCCCAGGCTGGTGGCGACCGCTCCGGGCAGCAGGGCCGGCCAGCGGACCCGGCCGCCGAGCAGCACCCGTTGCGAGACCCAGAAGAAGACACAGGTGCCGAACACGTCGCCCGCCGTGCCCAGGACCGTCCCGATCGCGTCGTCGGAGGGAGGGGGGATGAGGACGAGCAGGGCGATGTAGACCACCAGCAGGGCCAGCCAGACGACGTGCCGCCACATCGTGTGCCAGCGGGCGGTCGGCAGGTCCCAGACCTTTTCGTAGCCGGTCTGCACGGCCGCGCCGAAGGTCAGGCCGAAGACCGCCAGGGCCGCGAGGCCGAAGGCGGTGGTCCGCTCCAGCGCCTGGTTCTCCGCCCCGAAGAGGACCTCGACCCGGGCCCGGGAGGCCGCGGTCACCCCGAGGGCCTGCCCGAGCCAGCGGCCGAACCCCTCACCGCTGCCGGGCGCGGCCGCGGCGACGACGATCAGCAGGGGGACCAGGGTGAGGAACCCGAGGGCGGCGAAGCCCATCGCCCGGTGCATCAGCTCCATCTCCCGGCCACGGCTCCAGGCCAGCCCGGCGGAGGACGCCAAGAGCCGGTCGTGGAGCTGCCGGAGGGACGGGGTCACGCACCATGCCCTACCCGCGCGTGCCCGCCGCTTCCCGCGTGGGGCCCTCAAATGCGCCCGAAGGGGTGGTTTCAGCCGCCCGAAGGCGTGTCACCACGGCCGCGGAGGTCCACGATGCGCTGGAGCTTGCCGACCGAGCGCTCCAGGGTGTGGGGGTCCACCACCTCGACGCGCACGGAGACCCCGACCCCCTCCTTGACCGCCCGGGTCACCGTGGCCGCCGCCCCCTCGCGCTCGGCGGTCGTGGCCTCCGGGCGGGCCTCGACGCGCACGGTCAGGGCGTCCATCCGGCCCTCGCGGGTCAGGCGGAGCTGGAAGTGCGGGGCCAGCGCGGCCGCGGACGTGCGCAGGATGACCTCCTCGATCTGCGTGGGGTAGAGGTTGACCCCGCGCAGGATGATCATGTCGTCGCTGCGGCCCGTCACCTTCTCCATCCGGCGGAAGGCGGGGCGCGCGGTGCCGGGCAGCAGGCGGGTGAGGTCCCGGGTGCGGTAGCGGATCACCGGCATGGCCTCCTTCGTGAGGGAGGTGAACACCAGCTCCCCGGGCTCCCCGTCCGGCAGCACCTCGCCGGTGAAGGGGTCGACCACCTCCGGCAGGAAGTGGTCCTCCCAGATGTGCAGCCCGTCCTTGGTCTCGGCGAACTCCTGGGCGACCCCGGGGCCGATCACCTCCGACAGCCCGTAGATGTCGACGGCGTCGATGCCGAGGCGCTCCTCGATCTCCCGGCGCATCTCCTCGGTCCAGGGTTCCGCACCGAATATGCCGGTCCGCAAGGAGGTGGACCGGGGGTCGATGCCCTGGCGCTCCATCTCGTCGAGCAGGGTCAGCATGTACGACGGGGTCACCATGATGACCTCGGGGCGGAAGTCCTGGATCAGCCGGACCTGGCGGTCGGTCATCCCGCCGGACGCGGGCACGACCGTACAGCCGAGGCGCTCGGCGCCGTAGTGCGCGCCGAGTCCGCCGGTGAACAGTCCGTAGCCGTACGCGACGTGCACGACCTGGCCGGGGCGGCCGCCCGCCGCGCGGATCGAGCGGGCGACCACCTCGGCCCAGGTGTCGAGGTCGCGCTCGGTGTAGCCGACGACGGTCGGCGCCCCGGTCGTCCCGCTGGAGGCGTGCAGCCTGCGCACCTCGGAGCGGGGGACGGCGAACATCCCGAAGGGGTAGTTGTCGCGCAGGTCGGCCTTGGTGGTGAAGGGGAACCGGGCCAGGTCGGCGAGCGAGCGGCAGTCCTCGGGGTGCAGTCCGGCCTTGTCGAAGGCCTGCCGGTAGAAGGGGACGCGCTCGTAGGCGCGGTGCAGGGTCGCGCGCAGACGGGACAGCTGCAGCTCCGCGAGGGCGTCCGGAGTCATCCGTTCGCTGTGGTCCTCGAAGGCGGAACCCGAAGTTGAAGAAGCAGCCATCTCGTCACCCCGTAATGAGCCAACCGACCGATCATTCGGTAGCCTGCCGGAGCCCGGGGCGGAAATCAATGACTCGAACGAGTGATCGCCTGTTTGAATGTCGGCCATGCCCTTCTCACACGCCGCCTCCGACGCCGACACGAGCCCCGCCGGCTCCGGCCGCTTCACCACCTATGACGGGACCCGGCTCGCCTACCACTGGAAGGGCCGGGGCGAACCGCTGGTCTGCCTGCCCGGCGGGGCCATGCGGGCCTCCGTCTACCTCGGCGACCTCGGCGGGCTCGCGGCGACCCGCCGCCTGATCCTGCTGGACCTGCGCGGCACCGGGGACTCCGAGGTGCCGGCCGACGCGGCGACGTACCGGGTGGACCACCAGGTCGCCGACGTCGAGGCGCTCCGGGTGCACCTCGGCCTGGAACGCATGGACGTACTGGCGCACTCGGCCGGCGGCAACCTCGCGCAGCTCTACGCCGCCGCCCACCCGGAGCGGCTGCGCGCCCTGGTCCTGGTCACCCCCACCGCATGGGCCCTGGGCGTGCCGGTCACCCCGGAGCTGCGGCTGGAGGCGGCACGGTTGCGGGCCGGCCGGGAGCCGTACGACGCGGCCATCGCGGCCTACCGGACCATCCTCGACGGCGGTGGCGGCGACGCGGAATGGGAGCTCGCCGAGCCCCTCTTCTATGGGCGCTGGACCGAGGAGGCCCGCGCCCACGCGGCCGCCGGCGCCGAGCAGCAGAACGAGGAGGCGGCCCAGGCCTACGCCGCCCCCGCGGCCTTCGACCCGCCCGCCACCCGGGCCGCCCTCCAGCAGCTCACGGCCGACGTGCTGGTCCTGGCGGGGGAGTTCGACGGCAACCCGCGCCCCGAACCGGCGGCGCGCATCGCGGCGCTGTTCCCGCACGGGGTCCGGGACGTCCAACCGGGCGCCGGACACTTCCCGTGGGTGGACGACGCACCGTGGTTCGCGGCGCGGGTGGAGCGCTTCCTGGCCGGGGTGCGGACGCGGGTCTGAGCCCGGGCGGCGGCCGCCGGGCCGCCTCCCGCGCGGCCGTACGCCCGGCGGCGTACCGTCGAAGGACGTGGAGGAGCCGAAGGAGGCAGCCCCCTGAAGGGAGGCCGTGGCGATGTCCGACGTCGACCCCGCCGTATCGGTGCGGCTCGGAGCCTCCGGCGCCCGGCGCCTGGTCGGGCTGCTGGCCGAGGTGTCCCGGCTGCTGGAGGACCCCGGACCGCTGCGCCTGACCGACGAACAGACCGCCTCGCTGGGCCAGGGCATCGACCGCCAGGAACTCGCGCACTGGAGCCGGTCGCTGGCCGCGGAACTCCGGGTCGACCTGAGACCATGACCACAGCCATGCCCGCGGTCACGCCCGCGTTCATGCCCGTGGGGACGACCGTGCGGCCGGCGATCTCGGAGAGGCTGGTGCGCTGGTGGGGGTGGCCGTCGAGGGCTTCGACGCGTCGCGCGGTGCGCGGTTGGCGGCCTACGGCGCCGTCTCCACGGCGCTGGCGCTCCGCGGCGATCACGAACTGCGCGACCTCGTGGACGCGGCCGCGCCGCTGGGTTCCGGCATCGGCGGGACCTCGGCGCTGCTGGAGGTCGGCGGAACCCCGGTCTTCGTCAAGCGGCTCCCGCTGACCGATCTGGAGAGCCGGCCGGAGAACGTCCGGTCCACCGCGAACCTCTTCGGGTTACCGACCTTCTGCCATCTCGGCCTCGGGGTTCCCGGAAGCCCCGGATGGGGAGCCTGGCGGGAGCTGGCCGTGCACACCATGACGACGAACTGGGTGCTCGCACAGGACCACGAGGGCTTTCCGCTGATGTACCACTGGCGGGTGCTGCCGCACCCCCGGCAGGCGCTGCCCGCGGAACTGGCCGATGTGGACGAGGCCGTCGCCTACTGGGGAGGCGGGGCGCGGGTGCGCCACCGGATCGAGGCGCTGCGGGACTCCTCGGCGAGCGTCGCGCTCTTCCTGGAGTACATCCCGCGGAACCTGCACGACTGGCTGGACGTCCAGGTCAAGACCGACGCCGGGACCGCCGAGCGGGCGTGCGCCATGGTGGCGAGGGAGCTCGGGGCCGGCACCTCCTTCATGAACGCCCGCGGGCTCCTGCACCTCGACGGCCACTTCCGGAACGTCCTCACCGACGGCGAGCGCCTGTTCTTCACGGACTACGGCCTCGCGGTCTCCTCCCGGTTCGCCCTGTCGGAGGAGGAGGCCGCGTTCTTCGCCGCACACCGGACGTACGATCGGCACTACACCGTCACCCACCTCGTGCAATGGCTCGTCACCGCCCTGTACGGGTACGAGCGGGACGAGCGGGTCGCGTTCGTGCGCGCCTGCGCCCGGGGGGAACCCCCGACGGGGATCCCCCCGGGCGTCGCGGCGCTCCTCGCGCGCCACGCCCCGGTCGCCGCGGTGATGACGGACTACTACCGCGCGTTCCGTTTCGAGAGCAGGCGGACCCCGTACCCCCTGGCGGCGCTCCGCCGGGCTACGCCTGCCCCGGCCCCTGGGCCTCGGACGCCACCGCCTTGGCCCACCGGTAGTCCGCCTTGCCGCTGGGCGAGCGCTGGATGCTCGGCGCGATGACCAGCTGGCGCGGGATCTTGTAGCCGGCGAGCTTGGTGCGGCAGTGGCTCTGGATCTCCTCCAGCGTCGGGTCGGCGGCGCCCGCGCGGACCTGGACCACGGCGGCCACGTGGTTGCCCCACTTCGCGTCCGCGACCCCGGCCACCAGGGCGTCGTACACGTCCGGATGGGACTTCAGGGCCTGCTCGACCTCCTCCGGATAGACCTTCTCGCCCCCGGTGTTGATGCACTGCGAGCCGCGCCCGAGGATCGTGACGATGCCGTCCTCGTCGACCGTGGCCATGTCGCCGAGCAGCACCCAGCGCTCCGTGCCCTTCTGGAAGAAGGTCTCCGCCGACTTGACGGGGTCGTTGTAGTAGCCCAGCGGCACGTACCCGCGCTGGGCGAGCCGTCCCGGTTCGCCCACCGCCACGGGCTCGTGCGTCACCGGATCCACCACCTGCGTACGGTCGTTGACCTCCAGCCGGAACCCCTTCTCCGGCCCCGAGTCGTTGGTCGCGCGGCCGTTCGAACCGGACTCGGACGAACCGAAGTTGTTCAACAGCATGACGTGCGGGGCCAGTTCCTGGAACTCGGCGCGCACCGTCTCCGACATGATCGCCCCGGAGGAGGAGACGCTGAACAGGGAGGACAGGTCGGCGCCCTGCAACGGTCCGCGCAGCGCGTCGATGAGCGGCCGCAGCATCGCGTCGCCGACCAGCGAGATGCTGGAGACCTTCTCCTTCGCGATCGTGCGGATCACGTCCTCGGGCGTGTACTTGCGGTGGATGGCCACCCGTTGGCCGTAGTTGAAGGCCACGAACGAGGTCAGCGTGGAGGTGCCGTGCATCAGCGGGGGAGCGGGGAAGAAGGTGAGGCCGGGACTGTTCCCCGCCACCCGTTCGGCGAGCTCCTCGGGCCGCTTGACCGGCTGCCCCGAGGGCTCGCCGCCGAACAGCCCGGCGAAGAACAGGTCCTCCTGGCGCCACATCACGCCCTTGGGCATCCCGGTGGTGCCGCCCGTGTAGATGATGAAGAGGTCGTCGGGCGAACGCGGACCGAAGCCGCGGTCGCCGGAACCGGCCGCCTCCGCCTCGGCGTACGGCACGGCGTCCAGGTGCGGGGCGCCTTCGGGAGCCTTCCCCACCCGGACGAGGTGGCGCAGCTTCTCGGTCTGCGGCAGGGCGCCCGCGACCCGCTCGGTGAACTCGGCGTCGAAGACCAGCCCCGCGAGGTCCGCGTCGCGGTAGAGGTAGACCAGCTCCTCCTCCACGTAGCGGTAGTTGACGTTGACCGGTACGAGGCGGGCCTTGAGCGCGGCGAGGACGGTCTGCAGGTACTCGACGCCGTTGTAGAGGTGAAGGCCCAGGTGTTCGCCGGGCTTCAGACCGCTGTCCAGCAGGTGGTGCGCGATCCGGTTCGCCGCCGCGTCCAGCTCTCCGTACGTGAGGCGGCGCTCCACGCCGGTGCCCGGGTGGTCCACGTACACAAGGGCCTCGCGGTCGGGAACCACGTCGACGACCGACTCGAACAGGTCGGCAAGGTTGTACTCCACCGTTCCTCCTGACCCCGGAAAAAACCGCATGACAGAGCCGCGCTGGGCGGCACGGCGGCCATTAGAGCGCCGTGCCTGCCAACTGGGAAGGGCGGCACCCAAGAAAACTGACTGGGTGTCAGAAAACTATTGAACTGCACCCGCCCCTCCTGCAACCTGTTCTAGGTCTTGAGAGGGAGGACGGCAATGGGTGGGACAGAACACCTGACCGTGGAACGGCACGGCGCCACGCTGGTGCTCACCATGAACAGGCCCGAGGCGAAGAACGCGCTCTCGCTGCCGCTGCTGGTCGGCCTGTACGACGGCTGGCTCGAAGCGGACGCGGACGACGAGATCCGGTCGGTCGTCCTGACCGGCGCGGGCGGGGACTTCTGCGCGGGCATGGACCTCAAGGCCCTCGCGGGCCAGGGGATGGCGGGCGACCACTACCGGGACCGGCTGAAGGCCGACCCCGACCTGCACTGGAAGGCGATGCTGCGCCACCACCGCCCCCGCAAGCCGGTCATCGCCGCCGTCGAGGGCTACTGCGTCGCGGGCGGGACCGAGATCCTCCAGGGCACCGACATCCGGGTGGCCGGGGCGGGCGCCACCTTCGGGCTCTTCGAGGTCAAGCGCGGGCTCTTCCCGATCGGCGGGTCGACGGTGCGGCTGCCCCGGCAGATCCCGCGCACCCACGCCCTGGAAATGCTGCTGACCGGGCGGCCGTACGGGGCCGAGGAGGCGGCCAGGATCGGCCTCGTCGGGCAGGTGGTGCCCGACGGCACGGCGCTGGAGAAGGCGCTGGAGATCGCCGCGCTGGTCAATGCGTGCGGGCCGCTCGCCGTGGAGGCCGTCAAGGCGTCGGTGTACGAGACCGCGGAGCTGACCGAGACGGAGGGGCTGGCCGCCGAACTCACCCGGGGCTGGCCCGTCTTCGACACGGCCGATGCGAAGGAGGGCGCCCGCGCCTTCGCCGAGAAGCGCCCGCCGGTCTACCGCCGCGCCTGACCCCGCCCGCGACCCGCCGGGTCGGCGCGGAGTCCGTCCCCCAAGACCCCTCCGGGGGCGCCTCGAACGCCGGCGGGGCTGGTTTTCCCC
>NZ_JBHWLC010000075.1:0-39273 GCF_042730635.1 Streptomyces sp. NPDC059917 | reverse complement strand
CACCCACCGGCAACACCACCTGGCACGGCTCACCACCCGACTCCGGGAACACCGTCCGCAACGTCTCGTGCCGCTCCACCACATCGTCCAACGCCGCCTGCAACGCCACCGCGTCCACCGCCTCCCCCAACCGCAACACCACCGGCATCGCGTAGGCGGCTGCGTCGCCCTCCATGGTGTTGAGGAAGCGCAGTCGCCGCTGGGCGAAGGAGAGCGGCAGGACCTCCGGGCGCTCCGCCCGGACGAGGGGTGCCACGGCGGTGGCGGAGCCGGTGCCGGCGATCAGCTCGGCCAGCTCGGCCACGGTCGGGGCCTCGAACACGTCGCGGACACCCACCTCGGCGGCGCACTCGCCGCGCACCGCCGCCACCAACCGCATCGCCAGCAGCGAGTGGCCGCCGAGGTCGAAGAAGCTCTCGTCGATGCCCGGCTCGCGCGCGGTGCCCAGCACCTCGGCGAAGATCCGGCACAGGGCGGCCTCGCGCTCGTCGCGCGGGGGACGTCCGGCGGCGGCCTCCTGGCGCGCGGGGGCGGGCAGGGCGCGGCGGTCCAGCTTGTTGTGCGCGGTGAGCGGCAGCGCGTCGAGGACGACGAGCGCGGAGGGCACCATGTAGCCGGGCAGTGCCTTCGACAACTGCGCACGCAGGGCCGCCGGTTCGAGGTCGACGCCGGGCTGCGGGACGACGTAGCCGACGAGCTGGCGGTCCCCCGGCCGGTCCTCGCGGACCACCGCGGCCGAGGCGGCCACCGGCGCCAGGGCGGCCAGCGCCGCCTCCACCTCGCCCAGTTCGATCCGGAAGCCGCGGATCTTGACCTGGTCGTCCAGTCGGCCGAGGAACTCGATCTCGCCCTGGGGCAGTCGGCGGGTCAGGTCGCCGGTGCGGTACATCCGGGCGCCGGGGGCGCCGGCCGGGTCGGGGACGAACCGCTCGGCGGTCAGGCCCGGGCGGCCCAGGTAGCCGCGGGTGACCTGGGCGCCGCCGATGAAGAGCTCGCCGGGCACGCCGACCGGGACGGGCTCGCCCCGCTCGTCCAGTACGTACGCCCGGACGTTGCCCAGCGGCCGGCCGATCGGCACGGTCGGGGCGGCGACGAGTTCGGCGGCGCGCGGGCGGTGGGTGGTCACGCCGACCGTGGTCTCGGTGGGCCCGTAGTGGTTGAGGACCGCGCACTCGGCCCGCTCCAGCAGTTCGCCCACGAAGGCGCTGGTCGAGCCCTCGCCGCCGAGGATCAGGCCGCGGCGGGGCAGGACCCGGTGGGCGGCGCCCGGGCCCTCCAGCGCCGCGAGGTGGGAGGGGCTGATCTTCAGGTAGTCGATCGCGTGCTCGGCGAAGTAGGCGGCCAGCAGCCGACCGTCGGAGGCGGTGTCGGCGTCCACCATGTGCAGCGTGCCGCCGCCCAGGAGCGCGGAGGCCAGGACGGTGACGCAGGAGTCGAAGGTGAAGGGCTGGACCATGGCGTATCCGGCGGGCTCCAGGC
Organism: Streptomyces sp. NPDC059917; assembly: GCF_042730635.1. Classification (NCBI taxonomy): domain Bacteria; kingdom Bacillati; phylum Actinomycetota; class Actinomycetes; order Kitasatosporales; family Streptomycetaceae; genus Streptomyces; species Streptomyces sp. NPDC059917. The sequence goes on along the minus strand of NZ_JBHWLC010000075.1, from coordinate 37,794 downwards.
CCAGCGCGGACCCGACCGCGGTGTGGTAGTTGAGCACCTGACGGTGCTCGACGACGACGCCCTTGGGCCGTCCGGTGGAGCCGGAGGTGAAGAGCACGTAGGCGGCCTGGCCGGGGTCGACGGCCACCGCGGGGGCGGTGTCGGGGGCCGCGTCGAGGGTCAGTTCCTCCACCACGACCGCCCGCACGCCCGGGGGGAGCCGGTCGGCGAGGGCGCTGCGGGTGATCACCACGGGCGCGGCGGTGTCGGCGAGCATCATCGCCATCCGCTCCTGCGGCTGGGCCGGGTCGACCGGCACGTAGCAGCCGCCCGCCTTGAGCACGGCGAGCAGGGCGACGACCGTCCACGCGCCGCGTTCGAGGCAGATGCCGACGGGGGTCTCGGCGGCGACGCCGAGACCGCGCAGGTGGTGGGCGAGGCGGTTGGCCAGCCGGTCCAGTTCGCGGTAGGTGTGGGTGGCGTCGGCGCCGACCACCGCGACGGCGTGCGGGGTGCGGTCGGCCTGTGCGGCGAAGCGTCCGTGGAAGGTCCCCACAGGCACGTCGAGGGCGGTGGCGTTCCAGGTGTCGAGCAGCAGCGTGCGCTCGTCCTCGGCCAGGAGCGGGAGGTGGGCGACCGGGCGGTGCGGGTCGGCGCAGGCCTCGCGCAGCAGGGCGGCGTAGTGGTCGAGCAGACGTCGGGCGGAGCGCTCCTCGTAGCGGTCGGCGCGGTGGACGAGGGTCAGCGTCAGGGTGTCGCCGGTCTCCGAGACGGTGAAGGTCAGGTCCCGCTTGGCGTCGGCCGGGCCGGTCCCGTCCAGCGGGCGCAGGACCAGTTCACCGGCGTCGGCGGTGTCCGGGGCGGCCTGCGGGGCGCCCTGGTCGAGAACGAGCATGGTGCGCGCCAGTCCGTCCGGCGAACCGGCCCGCAGCTCGGCGGCCAGCTGTTCGAAGGGCACTTCCTGGTGCTGGAAGTCGCGTCGGGTGGCCTCGGCGGCCCGGTCGAGCACGGTGGCGAAGGTCGGCCGTCCGGAGAGGTCGCCGCGCAGCAGCAGGGTGTTGACGAAGCAGCCGATCAGGCCTTCCAGTTCGCTGCGCCCGCGCCCGCCGACCGGGGTGGCGATCACCGGGTCGGCGCCGCCGCCGTACCGGTGCAGAAGGACCTGGAGGGCCGCCAGGGACACCGTGAAGAGGGTGGTGCGGTGCCGGGCGGCCAGGTCGCGCAGGCCGGTCGCGACCTCGGCGGGCAGCTCCAGGGTGTGCGTTCCGGCCGCGGCGGCGCCCTCGGGGCGGCCACCGGCGGTGGCGCGCGGCGGGGTGTCCGTCAGGCCCGCGAGCCGCCGGCGCCAGTAGCCGAGGCTCTCCTGGTGGGCGGCTCCGTCGAGGCGGCCGCGCTGCCAGGTGGCGAAGTCGGCGTACTGCACGGGCAGCGGGGGCAGCGCCGCGGCGGCCGCGTCCGCCAGCCGGTAGGCCGCCCCGGCCTCGGCGAGGAGCACGTTCACCGACCAGGCGTCGGCGGCGATGTGGTGGATCGTCAGGAGGAGGACGTGCTCCTGCTCGCCGGTGCGCAGCAGCGCGGCCCGCAGCAGCGGACCGGTCGCCAGGTCGAAGGGGGTGTTGGCCTCCTCGGTGAGGCGGGCGCGCAACCGCGCCGCCCGCTCGTCCGCCGCCAGGGCCCGCAGGTCCGTCACCGGGAGCACGAACCCGGCCTCGCGGGCCACGTGTTGGACGGGCAGGCCGTCGGCGCCGGGGGCGAAGGTGGTGCGCAGCACCTCGTGCCGCTCGATCACCGTGGCGAAGGCCCGGCCGAGGCGTTCGACGTCGAGGGGGCCGGTGCAGGTCAGCGCCATCGGCACGTTGTACGCGGCCGAGTGCGGGGCGAGCTGCTGGGCCAGCCAGATCTGCTCCTGGGTGAGGGAGAGCGGCGCCGGCGCTCCGTCGGGGCGGCGCGGCACACCGGTGGGTGCGGCCGGGCGGCCGGCCGACCGCTCGCGCAGACGGGCCTCCAGCCGGGCCCGCAGCTCGGGCGACAGCTCGGCGATGCGGCGGGCGGTGTCGGCGGTGGTGGCGTCGGCGGCGATCTGGGTGGTGCTCACGGTTCTCTCCCCGGAGAAGGTCAGGCGGGCCCTCGGGCCCCTCGGGCCGTGGGTGGTGTGCGCGGTGCGGTCGGCGGCGGACGGGGCCGGCGGGTCCCGGTCAGAACAGGACGCGGGCGGCGGCGGTGGCCCGCGCGTCGCGGGACTTGCGCAGGTCGCGGGCGACGTTGACCCGCTTGAGCCAGCGGTCGGTGCCGTCGAAGCGGGCCGCGAAGGAGCTGCGTCCGTGTACCGCGCGGTAGTTGTCGACGAAGACGATCTCGCCGGTGTCCAGGGCGGCGCCGCCGAGGCGGCGGTCGATCTCGTCGGAGAGCCGCTGGAGGGCGTCGCGGGCCTGCGGGTCCAGTCGGTCCAGGTCCATGAAGTACGGGTCCAGGCACAGGTACGGGTCGGTGTCCGAGCCGAAGAGCACGGGGACCGGCGCCGCGTCGTCGCGCATCTGCTTCAGCCGCTCGTAGGCCGCGTCCAGCAGCCGCGTACCGCCCTCCAGGGGGCGACCGGGGCCGGCGTCGAGCATCTGCAGGTGCGAGTTGTCGGGCAGCATGTAGAAGCGCGCTTCGGCCAGCACCCGCCGGTCCTCGGCGGAGATCTCCAGGTCCTGGACCCCGACGAAGGTGGTCGGCACCCGGTCCGGGTTGCGCAGGCAGAGCAGGCCCACGTAGTCGCCCCGGTAGGGGTGGAAGGCGTCCTCGACGTGCCAGAAGATGGTCTGGTTGCTACCGGTGCCGATCTGCTCGTCCTCGTGGCCCTTGACCGGCAGGACGTCGTGCACCAGGTAGCCGTCCTGCTGGGTGGCCCAGGCGACCGGTTCGCCGAGCAGCGCCCCGCACAGCAGCAGGAAGATCTCCTCGCGCAGCGCCGGGGAGACCCCGGTGCGGTGCTGCCAGTGCGCGGGGGTGGCGCCGATGCGGTCCTGGTCGACGCGGTAGCCGGAGACGACGCAGGCTCCGGCGGGCTCGTGCAGTCGGAAGTCGGTCAGGAAGCGGCGCAGTGCGAGCGGCAACCGGTGGGACTGGAGGGTCAGTTCGTTCTGGAGCGCCTGGTCCTCGACGCTTGTGTGGCGCTCGGCGAGTTCGTCGAGGAGGACGCTGATCGCGTCGGCGTCGACGGGGTCGAGCGTGAGGGCGTGCATGGGGTGGATCACCTCGGGAATCGGGTCTGCGGAGTGCGGGTGCGGGGTGCGCGGTGCTCAGCGCGGGTCGGGCAGCAGAGCGGCGAGCCGGTCGAGTCCGGCGGTCAGCTCGTCGGCGGGCCCGCCGAAACCGAGTCGGATGTGCCGGGGTGCGCCGAAGCAGGCGCCGGGTACGACCAGCACGCCGTGCTCGCGGTCGAGCCGGTCGGCGAAGTCGCTCACGTCGGCCACGGTGGTCAGCTCGGGGAAGGCGGTGACCCCGCCGGCCGGGAGGTCGGCGGACACCCGGTCGCGGTGCGCGGCCAGCCAGTCGGCCAGCACGGCGCGGTTGGCGGTGGCCTGGGCGAGGCGGGGGCGCATCAGTTCGTCGGCGTGCCGGACGGCGTGCGTGGCCACCGCTTCGACGAGCGGCGACAGGGCCAGGCTGGTGTAGTCGCGACGGCGCACGCAGCCCGCCAGGACCTCCGGCGCGGCCAGGGCCCAGCCGACCCGCAGGCCCGGGAGCCCGTAGGCCTTGGAGAGGGTGCCGAAGGAGATCGCCCGGGGGTAGCGGGCGGTCGGGTCGGGCAGCGGCCGGCGGTCGTACACCAGGTGCTGGAAGGCGTTGTCCCAGGCCAGCCAGGTGTCGTGGCGGGCGCAGGTCTCGATGATCGCGGCCTGCTGGTCCTCGGTGACGGTGGCGCCGGTCGGGTTGTGCGGGAAGTTGACCACGACTATGGCGGTGTCCGGGCCGATCAGGGCGAGGAGTTCGTCCTCGTTGGTGACCACGCCGTCCTCGGTGCGCATCGCCCAGGGCACGAGCCGGCAGCCGAGCGAGGCGGCCACCTCGACCAGCGCGTGGTAGGCGGGGGTCTGCACGACGACCTCGTCCCCGGCCTTCAACAGGGCGTGCATGACCAGGTAGATGGCCTCGCTGGAGCCCTGCGTGGCGATCACCGAGCCGGGGTCGGTGCCGTGCCGCTCGGCGAGCGCGGCGCGCAGCGGCTCCCCGCCCAGCGAGTGGCTGTCGCGGAACATGACCCCGCCGAGGGAGGCGGCGGTGGTCCCGGCCAGGGCGAGCACCTGGTCGACGGTGTAGTTCTCGACGCCGCTGCTGCTGATGTCGTAGGTGGTGGTGAAGTACCGCTCGCGGAGCCAGTCCTCCAGCAGGGCCGGGGCGATGGTCATGGGTTCCTCCAGTGGTGTGGGGCGTGCGGGGCGGTGCGGGCTCAGGCGGTGGGGAGGCCTTCCTCGGCCTCCAGTTCGGCGAGCAGCCGCAGCAGCTCCTCCGGGTCGCTCTCCTCGGCCTGGAGCTGGACGACCCGCAGGGCCAGTTCGGCCACGGTGGGGGCCTCGTAGAAGACCCGCAGGGGCACCTCGACCCGGCAGGTCTCGCGCACCCGGGCGGCGAAGCGGGCGGCCAGCAGCGAGTGCAGGCCCAGGTCGAAGAGGTCGTCGTGGACGCCGACGGCCGGCAGGCCGAGCAGTTCCCCGGCCAGCTCCGCGATCTCCGTCTCCATCGGGGTGCGCGGGGCCACGGCCGCGGCGCCGGTCAGCTCGGTGCGGCCGGGCCGGGGCAGCGCGCCGCGGTCGAGCTTGCCGTTGCCGTTCAGCGGCAGCTCGGGCAGCAGCACGATCGAGGCGGGGACCAGGTACTCGGGCAGCCGCTCGCGCAGCGCGGCGCGCAGCTCGAAGACGTCCGGTGCGGTGCCGGGGGCCGCCACCACGTAGCCGACCAGGCGCTTCTCGCCCGGCTCGTCCTCGCGGACCACCACCGCGGCGGCTCCGACCTCGGGCCGTTCGGCCAGGCGCGCCTCCACCTCGCCGGGCTCGATCCGGTGCCCGCGGATCTTCACCTGCTGGTCGGCGCGGCCGATGAACTCCACCGCTCCGTCGGCCCGGTGGCGCGCCAGGTCGCCGGTGCGGTAGAGCCGGGAGCCGGGCTCGCCGTACGGGTCCGGGACGAAGCGTTCGGCGGTCAGGCCGGGGCGGCCCAGGTAGCCGCGGGCCAGGCCGACGCCGCCCAGGTGGAGTTCGCCCGGGGAGCCGATGGGTACGGGCGCCCCGGCCGGGTCCAGCAGGTAGACGGTGGTGTTGGCCAGCGGGTGCCCGATCGGCAGTCCGTCGCCGTCCACCGCGTCGGCGCCGACGCGCAGGGTGGTCGAGGTGCAGGTGACCTCGGTCAGCCCGTACACGTGCACCAGCTCCACCCCGAGCCGCTGCCAGGCGGCGAGCCGGTCCCGGCGCACCCGCTCGCCGCCCATCGCGACGAACCGCAGGTCGGCGGGGAGCGCGGCGCCGGTGCGCGCCAGTTCGGCGGCCCAGTCGTGCCAGTAGGCGGTGGTCAGCTCCAGGCCGGTGATCCGGTGCTCGGCCAGGTAGCCGGTCAGGTCCACGCCGGTGGCCAGCAGTCGGGCACCGGGCAGGACCACGGTGGCGCCGGCGGCCAGCGCCGGGAACAGCTCCTCCAGCAGCACGTCGAAGCCGGTGGAGGCCAGTTGCAGGAAGCGGTCGCCGGGGGCCAGGCGGAACTCCTCGGCCATGTTGAGGGTGAAGTTGACCAGGCCCTCGTGGGTGAACATCGAGCCCTTGGGGGCACCGGTGGTGCCGGAGGTGAAGAAGACGCAGGCCAGCGCGCAGGGTTCGGTGACGGCGCCGGTCCTCGGCGCGCTCCCGCCCGGCGCGGCCGGTGCCTCGATCGGTACGACCGGGACGGTGTCCGGGAGGGCGCCGCGGACGTCGTCGTCGCTCAGCACCAGCCGGGCGCCGGACAGTTCCAGCAGCAGCCGCCGCCGTTCCTCGGGCAGGGCCGGGTCGAGCGTGGTGAACGCCGCGCCCGCCTTGAGCACTCCGAGCAGGGCGGTGACCAGCCGGGGCGTCGGGGCCGCGTGGACGGCGACGACGCTCTCCGCTCCGACGCCCAGGTCGCGCAGCCGGGCGGCGCACCGCTCGGCGGCGGCCTCCAGCTCGGCGTAGCTGGTCGTACGGCCCTCGTGCTCCAGTGCCGGGGCGCCGGGGGTCCGGGCGGCGACGGCCGCCACCAGGTCGTGCAGGCCGCCGGTGGGCAGCGGGCGGGCGGTGGCGTTCCAGTCGGTGAGCGCGGTGCGGCGCTCCTCGGCGTCCAGCAGCGGGAGGCGGGACAGGGCGGTGTCGGGGGCGTCGGCGGCGGCCTCCAGCAGCAGGCCGAAGCGGTGGGCCAGGCGGGCGACGCTCGGCGCGTCGAACAGGTCCGTCGCGTACTCCACCGTGAAGGCCGTGGCCCCGTCGCGCTCCGCGGCGGTGAACATCAGGTCCATCAGGCAGGAGCCGGTCTGGGCCTCCACCGGCTCGACCCGCAGGCCCTCGAACCCGGCCCGCGGCGGGCGGGCGCTCTGCAGGGTCAGCATGGTCTGGAACACCGGGTGCCGGGCGGGGTCGCGCTCGGCGCCGACGGTGTCCAGCACCCGCTCGAAGGGGACGTCCTGGCCGTCGAAGTCGGCGAGGACGCGGTCGCGGGTGCGCTCCAGCAGCTCCGCGAAGGCGGGGTCGCCGGACAGGTCGCCGCGCAGCGCGAGGCTGTTGACGAAGCAGCCGACCAGGCCGTCCAGTTCGCGCTGGCCGCGGCCCGCGACGGGGGTGCCGACGACCACGTCGGCGGCGCCGGAGAGCCGCCCCAGCAGGGTCTGGTAGCCGGCGAGCAGCACCATGAACAGGGTGGCGCCGTGCCGGGCGCCGAGGGCGCGCAGCCTTTCGGTCAGTTCGGCGGACAGGTGGAACTCGTGGACCGCGCCGGACAGGCTCGGGGTGGCCGGGCGGGGCCGGTCGGTGGGCAGTTCCAGGACCGGCAGCGGTCCGGCGAGCCGGGCGCGCCAGTGCTCCAGCTGCGCGTCCCACCGGCCCTCGGCGGCCCGGTCGGCCTGCCAGCCGGCGTAGTCGGCGTACTGGACGGGCAGCGGCGCGAGCGCGTGGCCGTCGTAGAGCGCGGCCAGGTCCTCGACCAGGACGCCCATCGACCAGCCGTCGAGCGCGATGTGGTGGATGACCAGGACCAGCAGGTGCTCGGTCGGGCCGGTGCGCAGCAGCAGGGCGCGCAGCGGCGCCTCGGCCGCCAGGTCGAAGGGGCGGGTGACGAAGGCGTCGACCAGGTCCGCCGCCCGCTCGCCGGAGGCGATCTCGCGGACGGTCAGCGGGGCCTCCCCGGGCGCCAGGACCTCCTGGACCGGGGCGCCGTCGCGCTCCCGCACCACCGTGCGCAGCACCTCGTGCCGGGCCATCAGGGCGCGCAGGGCGGCGGCCAGGGCGAGCGGGTCCAGCGGGCCGTCGATCCGTACGGCGGTGGGCACGTGGTAGGCCGGGTTGCCGGGGGCGAAGCGGTCGAAGAGCCACATCCGCTGCTGGGCGAAGGAGAGCGGCAGGGGGCGGGAGCGGTCCGCGGGGGTGACCGGCGGCAGCGGGGCCGGGGCGGGGTCGCCCTCGGCGGAGCGCAGCCGTCCGATCAGCGCGGCCTGCGCGGCCACCGTGGGGGCGGCGAACACCTCGCGCAGCCGCACCTCGACGGCGAACTCGGCGCGCAGGGCGCTGACCAGCCGGTTGGCCAGGAGCGAGTGGCCGCCGAGGGCGAAGAAGTCGTCCAGCACGCCGACCTCGGGCAGCTCCAGCAGCCGCTGCCAGATCGCGGCGACGGCGGCCTCGTCGGGGGTGCGGGGGGCGAGGCGGTCCGCGGTGTCGGGCGCCGCCGCCGGTTCGGGCAGCGCGGTCCGGTCCACCTTGCCGTTGGGCGAGAGGGGCAGGGCCGCCAGCTCGGTCCACAGTGCGGGGACCAGGTGGGCCGGGAGCCGCTCGCGCAGCCAGGCGGCCAGCTCGGCCCCGCTCGCGGGGGCGGTGTCGGGGCGGGCCGCGGGCACCCAGTAGGCGGCCAGGCGGCGCTCGCCCGGTCCGGCGCCGCGGGCGACCACGACCGCGTCGGCCACGGCGGGGTGTCCGAGCAGGACGGCGGTCACCTCGCCCGGCTCGACCCGGAAGCCGCGGATCTTGACCTGGTTGTCGGAGCGGCCGAGCAGGTCCAGCTCGCCGTCGGCCCGGCGTCGGGCGAGGTCGCCGGTGCGGTAGAGGCGCTCGCCCGGCACCCGGCCGTGCGGGTGCGGCACGAAGCGCTCGGCGGTCAGGCCGGGGCGGCCCAGGTAGCCGCGGGCCAGGCCCTCGCCCGCCACGCACAGCTCGCCGGGGACGCCGACCGGGACGGGCCGCAGCAGGGCGTCCAGCACCAGCAGCCGCTGGTTGAGCAGCGGGCGGCCGTAGTGCACCGGCCCGGCCCCGGCGTCCTCGGGGACCAGGTACTCGTTGTTGCAGAAGGCGGCCTCGGCCACACCGGCCGAGTTGACCACCCGGCAGCCCGGGGCGGCGGCGCGCAGGCGGGGCGGCAGCGCGGGCGGCAGGACGTCCCCGCCGATCATCGCGGTGCGCAGGCTCTCCAGGGCCAGGCCGTGCTCCTCGGCGGCGGCCAGCATCGCCTCGGTGCCCGCGGGTCCCATCGACCACACGGTCACCCGGTGCCGGGCGACCAGCTCGGCCCAGTGCCGCGGGTCGCGGTTCGCGTCCTGTGCGGGGAAGACGGCGGTGGCGCCGACGACGAGGGGGGCCAGGCAGTCGTGCACGGCCGGGTCGAAGCTCGGCGAGTGCAGCGCGATCATCCGGTCCCCGGGGCCGAAGTCGTGCGAACGGGCCAGTCCGGCGAAGGTGTTGGCGATGGCGCGGTGCGTGACGGCGACGCCCTTGGGGCGTCCGGTGGAGCCGGAGGTGTACACGAGGTAGGCGAGGTTGCTCTCGCCCGCCGTCGTCGACTCCCCCGCCGGGGCGCCGGGTTCGTCCCCGCCACGACCGAACTCGGGCCCCTCGTCGGCGATGTCGTCCAGGAGGAGCACCGGGGTGCCGGCGGGCAGCACCCCGGCGGTGGACCGGTGGGCCAGCACCACGGCCGGGGCCGCGTCGGCGAGCATGTAGGCCAGTCGGTCGGCCGGGTAGGAGGGGTCGAGCCCGAGGAAGGCGCCGCCCGCGCGCAGGGTCCCCAGCATGGCGGCGCTGAGTCCCGCCCCGCGCTCCAGGCAGAGCGCCACGGGCACGTCGGGGCCGACGCCGACCGTCCGCAGCCGGTGGGCGATCCGCGCGGCCCACGCGTCCAGGGCCCGGTAGGACAGGGCGCCGCTCGCGTCGATGGCCGCGACGGCGTCGGGGGTGCGGTCCGCCTGGCGGGCGAACAGCTGGTCCACGCGCAGCCCGGCGGGCAGCTCGCCGTCGGTGTCGTTCCAGGTGTGCAGTTCCCGCTCCAGCTCGGCCGCGGTGAGCATCGGCAGTGCGGACAGCCGGGTGCCGGGCGCACGGACGGCGGCGCCGAGCAGGGTGGTCCAGTGGCCGAGCAGCCGGGCCACCGAGGGGGCGTCGAAGAGGTCGAGGGCGAATTCCGCGAACCCGGTGAAGCAGCCGTCCTCCTCGGCGAGTTGGAGGTCGAGGTCCATGTGCGCGCTGTCGCGGGTCACGGGCACCGTCTCGACGGCCAGGCCGGTGAGTTCGGGGGTGGTGGCGGGGGCGTTCTGGAGCACGAAGCCGACCTGGGCCAGCGGGTTGCGCGACAGGTCGCGGCTGGGCGCCAGCTCCTCGACCAGCCGGTCGAAGGGCAGCTCCTGGTGGTCGAAGGCGTCCAGCGCGGTGCCGCGCACCCGCTCGACGAGTTCGGCGTAGGTGGGGTCGCCGGCCAGCGAGGTGCGCAGCAGGACCGTGTTGACCAGCGAGCCGACGAGCAGTTCGGCGCCCGGCGCCCGGGTGGCGGGCCCGGTCGCCACGACCACCTCCGAGGAGCCCGCGTGCCGGGCCAGTACGGCCTGGAAGGCGGCGAGCAGCACCATGAAGGGGGTGGCGCCCGCGCTCTTGGCCAGGTCGCGCACGGCCCGGGAGGCGGCCGCGTCCAGCCGCACCGGCACGCTCGCACCGCGGAAGCTGCGCACCGGCGGCCGGGGCCGGTCGGTGGGGAGCTCCAAGGCTTCGGGGGCGCCGTCGAGTTGACCGCGCCAGTAGCCGAGCAGTCGGTCGCCGAGGTCGCCGTCGAGCAGGGCCTGGCGGGCGGCGACGTGATCGGCGTAGCGCACCGGCAGCTCGGGCAGCCGCGGCTCCCGCCGCTCGGCCCGGGCGGCGTAGGCCTCGGAGAGTTCGGACATCAGCAGGCCGAAGGACCAGCGGTCCACCACGATGTGGTGCAGGACCACGACGAGCAGGTGCTCCGCGGGTCCGAGGGCGATCAGTTCGGCCCGCATCAGCGGGCCCTTGGCCAGGTCGAAGGGCTGCTCGGCGAGCCGACCGGCCAGGGCGCGGACCGCGTCCTCGTCCGCCCCGGTGGCCTCCGTCAGGCCCAGCTCGAAGGCGCGGCGCGGCAGGACCAGCTGGACGGGGGCGCCGTCGCGGGCCGGGAAGACCGTGCGCAGGGCCTCGTGCCGGTCGACGAGGAGCTGGAAGGCCTCGCGCAGGTGCTCGGTGTCCAGCGGTCCGCGCAGCCGCAGGGCGGCGGCGGTGTTGTAGACGCCGCTGGGCCCTTCCAGCCGGTCGACCAGCCAGAACCGGCGCTGGGCGGCGGAGGTCGCGAGCACCTCGACGGTGCGGGGGGTGGTGGCCACGGGGTGCTCCTGCACGGGGGTGGGGTCGGGGTTCGGGGCGGACGCGGGGTCCGGGGCGTGGATCCGGTCGGGGGCGCTCACAGCTCCCCGCCCATCAGCGCGGCCAGTTCCTCGGCGGACAGGTCGTCGAAACCGGCGTCGGCGGCCGCCACGGCCTCGCGCACCGGTGCGACCGGCTCGGCGGCGACTTCGGTGGCCGGGGCGCGGCGCACCGCCTCGGCGTACTCGCCGAGGACCGGCGCCTCGAACAGCGCCCGTACGGTCAGTTCGCGGCCCAGCGCCTCGCGGACGGCGGCGGTCACCTGGACGGCGAGCAGCGAGTGCCCGCCGAGGTCGAAGAAGTCGTCGGCGAGGCCGATCCGGGCCACGCCGAGGACGGCGCTCCAGATCTCGGCGAGGGCCCGCTCGGTGTCGTCGCGCGGGGCGAGCAGGGCGGAGGAGCCGGTGGACCAGTCCGGTGCGGGGAGCGCGGCCCGGTCGAGCTTGCCGTTGGCGGTCAGCGGGAGCGCGTCCAGGGTGACGAAGGCCTCCGGGACCATGTACTCCGGCAGCCGTTCCCGCAGGTGGGTGCGGAGCCCGGGGACCAGGCCGCGGGCGGCGCGGCCGCGGTGCGGGTCGTTGGCCCAGTGCGGCCACGGCAGGCCCGCGGCGTCCCCGGCGGGCGCCGCGGCGCTCCGCGGGGCGGTCCCGGCCGGGCGGAAGGCGGCGTCGAAGCGGCCGAGCGGGTCGCCGGTCGCCCAGCTGAGGTCGACGGCGAGTCCGAGCGCGTCGGCCAGCTCGCGCAGCTCCTGCGGGTCGAGGGCGGGGCCCCCGGCCTCGACGACGCCCTCGCCCCCGCCCTCGGCCGTGGCGGTGAGGCGGGCGGCGGTACGGGCGTCCGCGTGCACCCGGGCGTTGGGGATGCCGGTGACCACGAGCGGGGAGCCGTCGAGCAGGTCCCGCAGGTCGCCGCCGGTCCACGCCACCGTGCGGGCCGGGGCGGCGGGTTCGGGCGCGGCGTCCAGGTGCAGCACCACGTCGTAGCGGTAGCGGGTCATCTCGTTGGGGTCGCGGCCGGGCTTGAGCGTCACCTCGACGCGGCCGATCCGCGGGATCTCCCGGCGCAGCGCCTCGAAGAAGCGCGGGTCCAGGAGCAGTTCGTCCTCCTGCCGTACGGCGAGGCGCACCTGGCGGGCCAACTCCGACTCGGCGGCTCCGGCGGGCAGGCCCGGCCGCAGGACCGACACCTGGAAGGCGTCGAGGAGGGCCAGGTGGCGGACGTCGCCGACCACGATGCGCCCGCCCGGGGCGAGCACGGCGGCGGCCTTGGTGAGCACCTCGACCAGGTATCCGGCGCTCGGCAGGTACTGCGCGACCGAGTTGACGATCACGGTGTCGAACCGCTCGGCAGCGAGGTCGTCCACCTCGTGCCCGGCCCGGCGCAGCAGCCGTACGTGCTCCCAGTCCGCGGGGAGGTGGCGGCGGACGTGGGCGACGGCGGTCTCGGAGAGGTCCAGGCCCGTGTACTGCTCGCAGGCGCCCGCCAGCCGGAAGAGGAGCAGGCCGGTGCCGCTGCCGATCTCCAGGACCCGGCGCGGGCCGGTGCGGCGGACCAGCTCGACGGTGTCCTCGACCCAGCGCCGCATCTCCTCGGCGGGGATCGGCTCGCCGGTGTAACTGCTGCTCCAGCCACGGATGTTGAAGGTGGGGTCGGCGCCGCCGACCTGCTCGTACTGGTCGTAGGCGGTGTCGAAGACGGTGCGCCACTGGGCGACCTGGGCGGTGTCGGCCGCGCGGACCTCGTCCCGCTCCGGCCGCGCTCCCGCCCCCTGGTCGGGGACCAGGTAGGCGACGAGCCCGGTCGCGCCGTCCGGGGCCCGGCTGGGCAGCACGGCGACGTGCCGTACGTCCGGGTGGGCACCCAACTCGGCTTCGATCTCACCGAGTTCGACGCGGTGGCCGCGGACCTTGACCTGCTGGTCGATGCGCCCCAGGTACTCCAGCGTGCCGTCGGGCAGCCGTCGGGCCAGGTCGCCGCTGCGGTACAGGCGCGCGCCGTCGCCGAGCGGGGAGGGGACGAAGCGTTCGGCGGTCAGGCCGGGGCGGCCGAGGTAGCCGCGGGCCAGGCCCGGACCGCCGACGCACAGCTCGCCGGGGACCCCGGGCGGCACGGGCTCGCCGCGCCGGTCCAGCAGGTGCACCGCGAGGTCGGCGAGCGGGCGGCCGATCACGCTGCCGGGGGCGGCCAGGTCGGCCGCGCCGAGGGTGTGCGCGGTGACGTGCACGGTGGTCTCGGTGATGCCGTACATGTTCACCAGGCGCGGCCCGTCGGGGTGCCGGGCGGCCCAGTCGCGCAGCGTGCCCGGTTCCAGGGCCTCGCCGCCGAACACCACGTGCCGCAGCGCGAGCGGTCCGGTGTCGCGGGCGCCGGCCGCGGCGTCCGCGTCCGCGAACTGGCGGAACGCGGTGGGCGTCTGGCTGAGCACGGTGACGCCTTCGTCGCGCACCAGGGCGTGGCAGGCGGCGGGGGTGCGGCGGGCCTCCTGCGGCACCACGGCGATCCGGCCGCCGTGCAGCAGTGCGCCCCAGATCTCCCAGACCGAGAAGTCGAAGGCGGCCGAGTGGTAGAGGGACCAGACGTCGTCCGGGCCGAAGGACACGTCCCCGGCGGCCGCGTCGAACAGGCGCAGCACGTTGGCGTGGGTGAGCAGCGCGCCCTTGGGCCGGCCGGTGGTGCCGGAGGTGTAGATCACGTACGCGAGGTGGTCCGGACCCAGCGGGGCCGGTTCCAGCGGCTCGGCGGACAGCGGCTGGTCGACGTCCAGTACGGCGACGGCGGCGGCGCCGTCGGCGAGCGCGGCGTGCTCCGGGTCGGCGACCAGGGCCGCGGCTCCGCAGTCGCCGAGGGTGAAGGCCAGTCGGTCGGCCGGGTGGCGGGGGTCGAGCGGGACGTAGGCGGCGCCGCTCTTGAGGATGCCGAGGATCCCGGTGACCAGGCGCACCGACGGTTCGACGCAGATCGCCACGCGGCTCTCCGGGCCCGCTCCCAGCGCGCGCAGCCGTCGGGCCAGCGCGTCCGAGCGGCGGTCCAGCTCGGCGTAGGTCAGCCGCTCCTCGCCGCAGCCGACCGCGATCGCGTCGGGCCGCAGCCGGGCCTGGGCGGCGAAGGCCGCGGGCAGGCTGGTGGGCCGCGCGGCGGCGGTCCGCCGGGCCGCCCCGGCGACGAGCTCGGCGCGGCGTTCGGCGCCGGTCAGCAGCGGCAGCGCGTCCAGGCGGGTGTCCGGGGCGTCGACCGCGGCCGCGAGCAGGCACAGCCACTGGTCGATGAAGCGGCGCACGGTGCGCTCGTCGTACAGCTCGGTGCTGTAGTCGGCCAGGCCGGTCAGGCCCTCGGGGGTCTCGGTGACCTGGAGGTGCAGGTCGAACTTGGCGGTGCCGGTGTCCACCGCGGCCACGTCCATCCGCAGCCCGGGCAGCTCGATCCGGGTCTCCGGCGTGTTCTGGAGGACCAGCAGCAGGTTGGCGAAGGGGGTGCGGCCGCCCGCGTCGCGGTCCGGGCGGGTCTCCTCGACGATCCGCTCGAAGGGCACGTCCTGGTGGGCGTAGGCGGCGAGCGCCGACTCCTTGACCCGGGAGGTCAGTTCGCGGAAGGTCGGGTTGCCGGACAGGTCCGCGCGCAGCGGCAGCATGTTGACGAAGAAGCCGATCAGGCCCTCGGTCTGGGGGTGGTTGCGGTTGGCGATCGGCGAGCCGACGACCAGGTCCTCCTGGCCGCTCCAGCGGTGCGCCACGGCCGTGAAACCGGCGAGCAGGACCATGTAGAGGGTGGCGTCGTGCTCGCGGGCGTGCGCGGTCAGCCGGGTGGCCAGGTCGCCGTCCAGCCGCCACGGGAAGCAGGCGCCCGCGAAGCCCTGGCGGGCGGTGCGCGGCCGGTCGGTGGGCAGGTCCACGGTGCTGGGCGCGCCCGCCAGCCGCTCGCGCCAGTGGGCCAGTTGACCCTCCAGCGTCTCGCCGGATACCCGCTCGTGCTGCCAGAGCGCGAAGTCGGCGTACTGCACGGGCAGTTCGGGCAGTTCGGCGGCGTCCGCCCGGTAGTGGTGGGCCAGTTCGCGCACCAGGACGTCCAGGGACCAGCCGTCCGCCACGATGTGGTGGACGGTGAGCACCAGTACGTGCTCCTCCTCGGCCAGCCGGACCAGTACGGCGCGCAGCAGCGGTCCGGTGGTCAGGTCGAACGGGCGGCGGCTCTCCCGCTCGGTCAGTTCGGCGAGCCCGTCCCGCCGCGCGTCCCCGGGCAGGTCGGACAGGTCGGTGAGCGGCAGCGCGATCCCGGCCGGGGCGAGGACGACCTGTTCGGGGCGGCCGTCCTCGACGCGGAAGGTGGTGCGCAGCGCCTCGTGCCGGGCCACCACCCGGCCCAGGGCCCCCTCGAAGGCGGCGACGTCCAGCCGTCCGGTCAGCCGGACGGTGCAGGCGATGCTGTAGAGGGGGCTCGGACCGGCGAACTGCTCGACGAACCAGAGGCGCTGCTGGGCGAAGGACAGCGGCAGCCGGGCCCCTTCGGGGCGCCGGGCGATCAGGTCGGCGGCGCCGGCGCGGGCGATGCCCTGCTGCTGGAGCAGCTTGGCGAGCAGCCGTCGCTTGTCGGAGGAGAGCGCGGTGCGCTGGGGTGACTGGCTCATTGGGTGGTCCCGGGAGGGTCGGTGGCGGGAAGTGGGTCAGGCCGGCAGGTGGTGCGGCAGCGGGAACTCGCGGCAGAGCCGGGTGACTTCGCCCCGCACCTCGGCGCGCACGGCGTCGTCGAGGGTGAACTCGCGCGCGCCGTGGGGCACCACGGCGGTGAGCACCCGGTCGATCAGCGCGGCGCAGCGGCGCATCTCGACGGGGCCCATGGCGCGCAGCGCGAGGGTGTTGGTGCCGAAGCGGATGCCGCTGGTGACCCGGGGGCCGTGGGGGTCGTCCGGGATCCGGTTGCGGTTGACGACGATCCCGCACTCGGCCAGCGCGGTCTCGGCTATCGCGCCGGTCAGGCCGCTGGGGCCGAGGTTGAGCAGCACCATGTGGTTGTCGGTGCCGCCGGTGACCAGGGTGTGGCCGAGCCCGGTGAAGGCGTCCGCGAGTTCGCGGGCGTCGCGGACCACGCGCTCGGCGAGGGCGCGGAACTCCGGCTGGGCGGCGATGTCGAAGGCGCGGGCCTTGGCCGCGACCGCGCCCAGGTCCGGGGTGCCCTGGAGGAAGGGGAAGGTGCCGTGCGACATCGCCTGGGCCAGGGTGCGCCGGGTGCCGGGCAGGGGCAGGTCGGCGTCGCGGCCGAGCAGGATCAGGCCGCCGCGGGGCCCGTACAGCTGCTTGTAGGTGCTGGTGGTGGTGGCGTGCGCGTGGTCCACCGGGCTGGGGTGCAGTCCGGCCGCGACCAGGCCGGCTATGTGGGAGATGTCGGCGAGCAGGAAGGCGCCGACCTCGTCGGCGATCTGCCGGAAGCGGGGGAAGTCCACGGTGCGCGGGTAGGCGCTGGCGCCGCAGACGATCACCTTGGGACGGTGCTCCCGGGCCAGTGCGGCGACCTGCTCGTAGTCGAGCATGCCGTCGGCGTCGGTGCCGTAGCCGACCGCGTGGAAGAAGCGGCCCGAGACCGAGGCCGGGGAGCCGTGGGTGAGGTGCCCGCCCGCGCTGAGCTCCATGCCGAGCAGGGTGTCGCCCGGCTTCATCAGGGTGCACAGGACGATCTGGTTGGCGGTGCTGCCCGAGTGCGGCTGCACGTTGGCGTACCGGGCCCCGAACAGCGAGCGCGCCCGGGCCACCGCCAACCGCTCGACCTCGTCGACCAGTTCGCAACCGGCGTGGTAGCGGGCGCCGGGGTAGCCCTCGGTGGTGACGTTGGAGATGCTCGCTCCGGCGCAGGCCAGGACCGAGGGGTCGGCGCTGCTGGAGGCGGCCACCATGGCCAGGGTGTCGTTCTGCCGGGCGTGTTCGCGCTCCAGCAGGTCGCTGAGCAGCGGGTCGGCGGCGGCCAGGCGCTGCGCGCCGAGGCCCGCGTAGTCGGCGAGGACCCCGGTGCCCGCGGTCGTGGTGGTGGTGCTCATGCCATGCTCTCCTCGTGTTCGGCGAGCAGCCCGAGGGCCTCCTCGTCGGTCATCTCCAGCAGTCCGGCCGCGATGTGTGCCACGGCCGCGACGTCCGCTCCGCCCTCGTGGCCCCGGGCCACGAGGCGCTCGGCCTGCTCGGCGAGGGTGGACGCCTCGAACAGGTCGCGCAGGGGCAGTTCGACGCCGAAGGTCTCCAGCACCGCCGAGGCGAGCCGGGTGGCGAGCAGCGAGTGGCCGCCGAGCGCGAAGAAGTCGTCCTCGGCTCCGACCCGGTCGGTCTCCAGCAGCTCGGCCCAGAGCGCGGCGAGCACCAGTTCGACGTCGTTGCGGGGGGCCACGTACGCGGCGCTCGCGCGCTCGGCCAGGCCGTCGGGCTCGGGCAGCGCGCCGCGGTCCACCTTGCCGTTGGGCGACAGGGGCAGCGCGTCCAGCGTGACGAAGGCCGTCGGGACCATGTGCTCGGGCAGCTCCGCGCCCAGCAGCGCGCGCAGCTCGGCGGCCGACGGGACCGCGGCGGCGTCCCCGGTGGGCACCAGGTAGCCGATCAGGCGGCGGTCGTCGCCGCTGCCGTGGGCGCTGACCACGGCCCGGTCGATGTCGGGGTGGCGGCGCAACACGGCCTCGATCTCGCCGAGTTCGATGCGCAGGCCGCGCAGCTTGACCTGGTGGTCGAGGCGCCCGATGAGTTCGATCACCCCGTCGGCGCGGGTGCGGGCGAGGTCGCCGGTGCGGTACAGCCGCGCTCCGCTCGGCACCGGGCCGATGCCGGAGCCCGGGTGCGGGCGGTAGCGGTCCGCGGTCAGGGCGGGTCGGTGCAGGTAGCCGCGGGTCAATCCGGTCCCGGCCAGGCAGAGTTCGCCCGGCACGCCGATCGGGGTCGGCGCCAGGCCGGGGGTCAGGACGACGGCCTGCTGGTTCACCATGGGGCGGCCGTAGGGGATGCTCGTCCACGCCGGGTCGGTTTCGGTCACCGGGTAGGTGATCGAGTGGATGGACGCCTCGGTGGCGCCGCCGAGCGCGATGAAGGCCAGGTCCGGCGCGAGGCGGCGCAGCCGTGCGGGCAGCCCCACCGGGATCCAGTCGCCGCCGAAGAAGGCCGCCTTGAGCCGGGGCAGTCGGACCCCGCGCTCCTCGCCCGCCCGGACGAAGGCGTCGGCCAGGGCCGGGGCCGAGTTCCACACCGTCACCTTGTACCGGCGCACCAGGTCGACCCAGTGGTGCGGGTCGCGGGCCCGGTCCGGGTGCGGCATGACCACCGCGCCGCCCGCCGCGAGGATGCCGAGCGTCTCGTAGACGAACATGTCGAAGCTGGGGGACGACAGGCCGAGCACCCGGTCGCCGGCCTCGATGCCGTAGGTGTCGTTGAGGTCGAGCAGGTTGTTGACGACGCCGCGGTGCGGGACGGCGATCCCCTTGGGGGTGCCGGTGGAGCCCGAGGTGTAGATGACGTAGGCGAGGTGGTCCGGGGCGAGCCCGGAGGGCCGCTGCCGGGTGTCGGGCCACCGCTCGGCGTCCTCCACCTCCAGCACCTCGGCTCCGACGGACGGCAGCAGCTCGGCGAGGGCCCGCTCGGTGAGGACCACCGGCGGGGCCGCGTCGCGGAGCATGAAGGCCAGGCGGTGCGCCGGGTAGGTCGGGTCCAGCGGCAGGTAGGCGCCGCCCGCCTTCAGCACGCCGAGCACGGCCGCGACCAGCGCCGGGCCCTTGGACAGGCAGAGTCCGACGGTGGTGTCCGGGCCCACGCCCAGCTCGGTCAGGCGTCCGCCGATCCGCTCGGCGAGCGCGTCGAGTCCGGCGTAGGTCAGCTCGCCGGCGGGGCCGACGACGGCCGGTGCCTGCGGGTCCGCGGCCGACCGCTGCTCGAAGAGCTCGTGCAGCAGGGCCCCGCCCTGCGGGTAGGTGTGGGCCGTGTCGTTCCACTCCACCAGGGCCTGGTGCCGCTCGGCCGGGGTGAGGACCGCCAGCGCCGTCAGCCGGCTGCCGGGCTCGGCGACCGCGGCGGCCAGCAGGGTCTGCCAGTGGCCGATCAGGCGTTGGACGGTGGCCGCGCCGAACAGGTCGCTCGCGAACTCGACGGTACCGGTGAACGCGCCGTCCACTTCGCGCAGTTGGAGGTTGAGGTCGGTCTGCGCGCCGCCGCGCGGAACTTCGCGCACGGTGACCGCGAGGCCGGGCAGTTCCGGCGCCGCCAGCGGCGCGTTCTGCACCAGCAGCAGCGACTGCACCAGCGGGTTGTGGCTGAGCGCCGGGGCCGCCGACCGCTCCGGGAGCATCCGCTCGAAGGGCAGCTCCTGGTGCTCGAAGGCGCCCAGCGCGGCCGCACGGACGCGGCCCAGCAGCTCCTCGAAGGTCGGGTCGCCGGCCAGCGAGGTGCGCAGCGGCAGGATGTTGATGAAGCAGCCGATCAGCGTCTCCGCCTCGGGCGGGCGCACCGCCGCGCCGGTGCCGACGACGATGTCCTCGCTGCCGCTGTGCAGGGCCAGTACCGCTTGGAAGGCGGCCAGCAGCGCCATGAAGGGGGTGACCCCGGCCCGCCGGCACAGGGCCCGCACCCCGGCGGACAACTCGGCCGGGAGCTGCACCGCGAGCGTGTCCCCGCGCAGCGACTGCACGGCCGGGCGCGGCCGGTCGCCGGGCAGTTCGAGCAGTTCGGGGGCGCCGGCGAGCGTCCGGTGCCAGTAGGCCTGGCCGCTCGCGTCGACGGCGGCCCGGGCGTCGGCCTCCCAGACGGCGAAGTCGCCGTACTGGATCGGCAGTTCGGGGAGGTCACCGGCGCGTCCGGCATAGCCCTGGGCCAGTTCGGCCAGCAGGATGCCGATCGACCACATGTCGGCGACGAGGTGGTGCACGGTGATCGCCAGCACGTGGCGCTCCGGGGCCAGCCGGTGCAGGGCCGCGCGCAGCAGCGGGCCGCGGGTCAGGTCGAAGGGGCGTGCGGCGTCGGCGGCCAGTGCGCGCTCCAGGTCGGCGTCCGCGGTCTCCCGCCGCTCCAGGGCGAACGCCGCCCGCTCGTCGACCAGTTGGACGAGCTCGCCGTCCGCCTGCTCGAAGCAGGTGCGCAGCGACTCGTGCCGGTGGACCAGCCCGGTCAGCGCGCCCTCCAGGGCGGCCGTGTCGAGGGGGCCGTCCAGGTGCAGGGCGAACGGCAGGTGGTAGGCGCTGGTGCCGGGGATCAGCCGCTCCACCAGCCAGATCCGGCGCTGGGCCGAGGTGGCGGGAAAGGCGAACTGCTGCATGGTCTGCTCTGCTTTCTGCCGACCGGAGGGGACGGGGACGACGTCAGGGGCGGTGTCGGGAGCGGGGTCGGGGGGCGGGGTCGTCATGCGCCGGTCACCAGGTAGGCGGCGGCTTCGGCGCCCAGCCCGGCCGGTATCCGCAGGTCGGGGTGGACCGGTACGGGCGGGTGGGTGCGCGCGCGGCGGGCCCGGCCGCCGCCGGTCACGTGCAGCAGCACGCTCTCCTCGGGCCGGATCCGACCGGCGGCGACCGCCCGGCACAGCCCGGAGACGGCGACCGCCGCGGCGGGTTCGATGTCGATGCCCTCGGCCGCCGCGAACAGCCGCCCGGCGGCCGCCGCTTCGGCGTTGTCCACCGCCAGCAGCTCGCCGCCGCTCTCGGTGACGATCTCGCGCACCCCGCCCGCCACCGCGTACGGCGGTTTGCGCGTGGTCAGTTCCGGGGCGTGTACGGCGGCCACCGCCGCCCGCACCTCCGCGCCGCTGCCGATGACCGGCGCGTCCAGGCCCTCTTCCCACGCACGGACCATCGGCGCGAAGGGCGCGTTCTGGCAGAGCGTCAGTCGCGGCAGTCCGCCCGCCGCGGCGCCCGGGCGCCGGGCCGCCGGGAAACCGGCCGCCAGCAGCCGCCGGGCCGCCCGGTGCGCGGCGATCGCACCGGCCCCGCTGCCCACCGCTTGCACGTAGTGGTCGGGCAGGCGACCGATGGTCTCGGCGGCGGCGAGCAGCGCGGTCCCCATGCCGTCGCGGCGGGCCACGTTGCGGGTGCCGCCCTCGGCCTGGTACCCGGGCCGGGCGCTGATCGCGTCGGCCAGGTCGATCGCGTCGGTGTAGTCACCGGCGACGGTCACCAGGCGCACGCAGTCGGCGCGTTCGCCCGCGGCGCCGAGCGCGGGCAGCGCCGCCTCCGGCACCACGAGCACGCAGTCCACGCTCCGGCGCGAGCAGGCCCGCAGGAAGGCGGCGGCGGTGTTCCCGGCCGAGGCGACGACCAGGACCGGCGGGCGCTCGGGCAGCCGGGCCAGCACCACCTGCGCCTCCAGCTCCTTGAAGCTGCCGGTCTCCAGCGCCGCCCCGCGCTCGGGCCAGTAGCCGCTGAAGGCGACCCACAGCTCGGCCAGTCCCAGCTCGCGGCCCAGGGCCTCGGCCCGGTAGGTGGCGCCGATGGCGCCCTCGGGCAGCTCCCGCCCGGCGGTCGGCAGCCAGCAGGAGTAGCGGAAGGGGCCGGTACCGGGCCCGGGGGTGAAGGGGAGGGCGTACTCGGTGTCGAGCAGGCCGGGCCGGTGCGCCCCGGCGCAGTCCAGCCGCAGGCCGTCGTCCGCACGGCTCTCGTGGCAGACCGGACATCGCAGCAGGTACGAGCGGTCCACCGGGGAGCCGCCGGGACCGGCGAGCGGGCGCTCGGCCCGCTCGGCCGGAAGGTAGGGGACGGAGGTCATCGCGCTTCCCCCTCGGCGACCGCGCCGGTGAGCACCGGGCGCAGCGCGCCGTCGGAGCCGCGGCTGACGGCGTAGCGGCCGCGGTCCACCCGGACCGGCGCCGGACGCGCCGCCGGGGCGGAGCCGGGGCCGCGGTCCGCGGCCTCGACCAGGGCGGCCACGGCGGCTACCGTGGGCCGGTCGAAGAGCAGGTGCAGGGCCGGTGCGGCGCCGAACTCGGCCCGCAGGCGCTCGGCGAAGCGGGCCAGCAGCAGCGAGTGCGCGCCCCGGTCGAAGAGGTCCTCGTGGCGTCCGATCCGCTCGGCTCCGAGCAGCTCGGCGAGCAGCGCGGCGATCCGCTGCTCGGTCGCCCCGACCGGCTCCTCCACGGCGCCCGACGGGCGGGCGGTCTCCGGCTCGGGCAGGGCCCGCCGGTCCACCTTGGCGTTCGCGGTGAGCGGGAGTTCGTCCAGCGTCACCAGCAGCGAGGGGATCGCGTAGCCGGGCAGGGTGCGCCGCAGCTCCTCGCGCAGTTCGGCGGGGGCGGCGGGGCTGCCGTGCTGTTCCAGGTAGCCGACCAGTCGGGCCCGCGCGCCCTCGCCGTCCACGACGACCGCGGCGCGGCGCACCGCGGGCAGCCGCTCCAACGCGGTCTCGATCTCGCCGAGTTCGATGCGGTGCCCGTGCAGCTTGATCTGGGTGTCGGAGCGGCCGACGAAGAGCAGCTCGCCGCCGGGGCCGCGCCGCACGAGGTCGCCGGTGCGGTAGAGCCGGGCGCCGGGGACCGTGCCGAAGGCGTCGGGGACGAAGCGTTCGGCGGTCAGGGCGGGCCGGTCGAGGTAGCCGTGGGCCAGGCCGTCGCCGCCGATCAGCAGCTCGCCGGTGACCCCGTCCGGGACCGGCTGGAGGAGCGGATCGACCAGGTAGAGCCGGGTGTTGGCGACCGGGGTGCCCAGGGGCAGTTCCCCGTCGGCCGCGGTCAGTTCGCCGCGCGCCGACCACACCGTGGTCTCGGTCGGCCCGTAGACCTGCCAGAGCCGTGCGCCGCGGGAGAGCAGCTCCGCGGCCTGTTCCACGGGCAGCCGCTCGCCGCCGCACAGGGCGGTCAGTCCGGGAGTGCCCGCCCAACCGGCTTCCAGCAGCAGCTGCCAGGTGACCGGGGTGGCCTGGAGGTGGCTGATCCCGCCGCTCTCCAGGCAGGCCCGCAGCCGGGAGCCGTCGCCCGCCGTGGCCGCGTCGGCCAGGTGCACGGTCGCGCCGTGGACCAGCGGCAGGAAGTACTCCAGCGCGGCGATGTCGAAGGCCGGGGTGGTCACGGAGAGCCAGCCCGCGCCGGGGGCGAGCCCGAGGTCGCGCTGGAAGGAGGACAGCAGGTTGGCCAGGGCCCGGTGCGGGACCACCACGCCCTTGGGGCGACCGGTCGAGCCGGAGGTGTGCAGGACGTACGCGGGTGACTGCGGCTCGATCGCGGTGTCGGCGTCGCGCTCCGCCTCGGCGATGGTGTCGAGCGCCAGCACGGTCCAGTCCCCGGCGGGCACCCGGTCGGCGGGCAGGTCGGTCAGCACCGCCGCGGCGGCGCCGTCGGCGAGCACCAGGGCGAGCCGGTCGGCCGGGTGGCCCGGGTCGAGCGGCAGGTAGGCGGCGCCTGACTTGAGCACGCCGAGCAGGGCGGCGAGCAGTCGCGGGGTGCGCGGCAGCAGGACGGCCACCGTGCGGCCGGGGCCGATGCCCAGGGTGCGCAGCCGGGCGGCGACGCCGTCGGCCAGCCGGTCCAGGGTCCGGTAGTCCAGCTCCTCGCCGCCCGCGGGCCCGGCGGCGCGGACCGCCACGGCGTGCGGGGTGCGGGCGGCCTGGGCCTCGAAGCGGCGCACCACGCCGTCGGCGAGGTCGTAGGCGAGGGCGGTGTCGTTGCCCGCGGCGAGGACGGCGGCCCGCTCGGCCGGGGCCAGCAGGGGCAGTTCGCCCGCCGGGCGGGCGGCGTCGGCCGCGATCTCCGTCAGCAGGGTGGTGAAGTGGGCGGCGAAGCGCCGGGCGGTCGCCGGGAGGTAGCGGTCGGTGTCGTAGCGGACCGCGCCGGACAGGCCGCCCGCCGTCTCGCCCAGGGTCAGTTGGAGGTCGAACTGGCTGCCGCCGACCGGCAGCGCCAGCGTCGAGCAGTCCAGGGCGCCGAGGGCGAAGGGCACGCCGCCCCGGCCGGTGGCCATCGCCACCAGGGCCTCGGCGTGCTCGCCGGGTGCCTGCTGGAGGCTGAACAGACTGCGCACCAGCGGGCGGCCGCCCTGGTCGCGGTCCGGGCGGATCAGCTCGACGAGGGACGGGAACGGCACCTCGGCGCCGTCCAGCGCGCGCCGGGCGCTCTCCCGCACCCGGGCCAGCAGGGCCGTGAACGGCTCGGCGGCCTCGATCCGCACGCGCAGCGGCACGGTGTTGACCAGGCTGCCGACCGTGCGGGCGAAGGCGGCGTCGTCCCGCCCGTGCGTCGGGGTGCCGACGACCACGTCCTGCTCGCCGGTGCTGCGGGCCAGCAGGAGCTGGAAGGCCGCCAGCAGCACCGTGTAGAGGGTGCTGCCCTCGCGCCGGGCCAGCGCCATCAGCGCTTCGGTGGTGGCGGCGTCCACCGCCAGCGGCAGCGCCGCGCCGCGCATCCGCTGGCGCCGGGGCGGCGTCAGGTCGGCGGGCAGCGAGGTGCCGGCGCGGACCCCGGCCAGGGCCGTGCGCCACCCGTCCAGGCGGCGCTGCCCGGCCGCGGTGTCGACCAGGGCGATCTGACGGCGGGCGTACGCCGCGAACGGGGCGCCGGTGTCCGCCTCGGCAGCGGGGGCCGCGGCGCCGACGGCGAGTTCGTCCAGCAGCAGGGACAGCGACCACAGGTCGGCCACCAGGTGGTGGGCGGTCAGGACCAGGTGGTGACCGCCCTCGGCCCCGCTGAAGAGCCGGGCCCTCAGCAGCGGTCCGACCTCCAGGTCGAAGGGCTGCTCGGCGGCCTCGGTCAGGCGGGCGGCCAGCTCGGTCGCGCTCCAGCCGGAGGCGTCGACCTGCTCGAAGGCGGGCGCGAGTTCGGCGTGCACCCGCTGGACGGGGCCGGAGCCGGTCCGGGGGAAGGTGCTGCGCAGCACCGCGTGCCGCCGGGCCAGGCCCGCCAGGGCGTCGCCCAGGGCGCTCGGGTCGAGCGCGCCGTGCACGCGGAAGGCGGTGGAGACCAGGTAGGCGGGGCTCTCCGGGGCGACCTGGTGCAGCAGCCACAGGGCGGCCTGGTTCGGCGAGAGCGGGTGGTCCCCGGGCTCGGTGGGGGCGGTGGGCTCCGGCTCACCGGCCGGTGCGGGCGCGGCGCCCGCCTCCTCGAAGCGCTCGGCGAGCAGGGCGGCCAGTCCGGCCAGGTCCAGTGCGAGCGCCTCGGTCAGCGTCAGGTCCACGCCCAGGGCGGTGTGCAGTTCGTGCCGCAGCCGGACCGCGCCGAGCGAGTCCAGGCCCAGTTCGGCGAGCCGGTGCTCGGGGGCGAGGTCGGCCGCCGCCAGTCCGAGCCGGGCGGCGAGCAGGGAGCGCAGGGCGGCCAGCAGCGCCGCCGGGCGTTCGGCCGGATCGGCGGCGCGCAGCGCGGCGGCGTCCAGGGCGGACGCCTGCTCCACGGAGGCGCCCTGCGGGCGGCCGCTGTGGGCCAGCGCGGTGAGGTCGCCCTCGCGGTAGGAGGCGGCGCACACGTGGCGCTGCACCTTGCCGCTGGAGGTGCGCGGCAGCGTCGCGGCGCGGATCAGCACCACCGCGGCCGGTCGTATCCCGTGCGCCTCGGCGACGGCCTCGCGCACCGCGCGGGCCAGCGCCGTCAGGTCACCGTCCTGGTGGTCCCGGGACACTTCCTGGACGATCACCAGCTCGGCGGTGCCGGCCAGTTCGACCTGGACGGCGGCGCCGCAGTTGGCGCGCAGCGCCGGGTGGACGGCGGACACGCTCTGTTCGATGTCCTGCGGGTAGTGGTTGCGGCCGCGGACGATGATCAGGTCCTTGAGGCGGCCGGTGACGTACAGCTCGCCCTCGTGGAGCAGGCCGAGGTCGCCGGTGCGCAGGAAGGCGGGGTCCGCGTCGGTGGCCGCGTCGTGGGCGAGGCGGGCGCCGAAGGTGGCCGCGGTGTGCTCGGGCCGGTTCCAGTAGCCCTGGGCCACGCTCGGACCGGCGAGCCAGATCTCGCCGATCTCCCCGGCGGGCAGGACCCGTCGGGTGACCGGGTCGACGATCTCCAGCCGCTGCGAGTCGTCCGGGCGACCGCTGCTGACCAGTTCGGTGGTCCCCCCGGTCGCGCCGGTGACGGCCTCGGTGACCGGCTCGTGCGCCGCCCCGCCGGTTCCGGCGAGCAGTGCGTTCGGGGCCGAGAAGCGTGCCGGGGCCGTGCCGTGCGGCTTGCAGGAGACGATCAGGGTGGCCTCGGCCAGCCCGTAGCAGGGGGTGAAGGCCTCGGCCCGGAAGCCCGCCGGGGCGTACGCCTCGGCGAACCGGCGGAAGGTCTCGGCGCGCACCGGTTCGGCGCCGTTGAACGCCACCTCCCAGCTGCTCAGGTCGAGTCCGGCCAGCACCTCGGGGGTGGCCAGGTCGGCGCACAGGTCGTAGGCGAAGTTGGGGCCGCCGCTGACCGTGGCCCGGCTGCGGCTGATCTCGCGCAGCCAGCGCAGCGGGTCCTGGGCGAAGGAGGTGGGGGACATCAGCGAGCAGGAGCCCTGGTAGTACAGCGGCTGGAGCATGCCGCCGATGAGCCCCATGTCGTGGAAGAGCGGCAGCCAGGACATGCCGCGGGTGGCGCCGGTGGTGCGGAAGGCGCGCTGGATCAGGGCCGAGTTGTGCAGCAGGTTGCCGTGCGTCAGCACCACGCCGCGCGGCGCCGAGGTGGAGCCGGAGGTGTACTGGAGGAAGGCCACGGTGTCGGGGCCGACCCGCGGGTGGTGCCACTCCCCCGCTTCCTCGTCCGGCACCCGGTCGGTCGCCAGCAGGCGCAGTACGTCCATCACCGCGCCGTCCGGGTCGTCGGGCAGCAGCCGGTCGCGGACGGCGGCGGTGGTCAGCGCCACCGTCGCCCCGCAGTCCGCGACGATGTCGACGAGCCGCTCCAGGGAGCGCGGCCGCCGGTTGGGCGGGTAGACCGGCACGGCGACGGCCCGGGCGTACAGGCAGCCGATGAAGGAGACGACGTAGTCCAGGCCGGGCGGCTGGAGCAGCAGGACCGGGCGGTCGGTCAGACCGAGGTGCTGCAACCGGGCGGCGACGGCGCGGGCCCGCCGGTCGAGCTGTCCGTAGCTGAGCCGCTCGACCGGCGCGTCCTCCTTTCCGGAGAACTCGAAGGCCGTGCGGTCCGGGTCGGCCGCCGCGGTGGCGGAGATGGCCGAGATCCAGTCCTGATGCTCAAGTCGCGGGTCCACGCGTTGTTCCCTCACCGTTCGGTGTCCGATGCCCTGTTCCTGCTGCCGCCGTCGGCGACCGTGCGCCCTCGGGCGCTCGTGCTCAGCCCGTGCTCAGCCCGCGGTGGCCGGTGCGGCGGCCTCGGCGGCCTGCCGCTCCATGGCCACGCGCAGGCTCAGCGGCCGCATGTCGGTCCACACCTCGTCGATGTGGGCCAGGCACACGGCCTTCTCGCCCTGCGGGCCCTCGCCGCGCCATCCGGCCGGCAGTTCGCGGTCGGCCGGCCAGATCGAGTACTGCTCCTCGTCGTTGACGACGACCTGGTAGACGGTGCTGTCCTCGCTGCTCATCACTGCGCTCCGATTTCGCTGGGTGGGTGGGTGCCGGTGGGCTCGTGCGGCCGCCCGGTGCGGTACCGGCCGTACGGGGCCGGTCGTTCTGTCTTCGATGCTGTCGTCCGGCCCTGATCGGGATCTGGGCCCGCCCTGGCCGGGCGCGGACGTTCTTCCGGCGGCTCCCGGGCGCCGGTCCGGCGCCCGGCCGGAGCCCGCCCGGCGGCGCGGTGACCCGTGCCCGGCGGCTTCCTGACGGCTCACTGAACGCCGGCTGAAAGCCGCGCGGCTCACGTGAGGGCGGGGAACAGCCGGGCCTCGGCCGCGTCGCGGAGGTAGGAGGCTCCGGCGGTGCCGCCGGTCCCGCGCACCTGGCCGATCACCTTCATCGTGATGCCCCAGTGGGTCCGCTTCATCGCCCCCCAGGAGTCGTCCAACTCCCGCATGCTGGAACGCAGTTCGCCCTCCGCGAGCGGGCCGCGCAGCAGGGCGCGGTGCAGCTGCGGCGAGGACCGCTCGACGGTCCGGTAGGCGGTGGACTGCACCGCGCTGCGGCCGTCGGTGTTGGCGCGGATCACCGCGAAGGCGTCCTTGGGCATGGAGGTCAGCACGCGGAACACCGCGGAGGTCCCGGCGACCTGCCGGGTCGCGTCCGCCAGCAGTTCCCGGGCCAGGTCGGCCCGGCCGGTGGCCACCGCGTCGGTGGCGGCCCCTATGGACCGGGCGACGGCCGCGAAGACCGCCTCGAAGACCTGGATGATCCGGATGAACATCTGCTCGTCGTGGCAGCGGGTGGTCGGGGTCAGCGTCAGTTCCACCGCCCGCAGCACGTCGGCCGCCACCGTGTCCCGCGCCGCCGCGACCGCGTCCGCGCAGGCCCGGACCAGCTCGGCCGGATCCTCCGGCGCCGCCTGCGGCCCGGCGGCGTCCGCGCCGCCGGTCGGGAGCCCGGCCGCGGCCGTCAGGGCGCGCAGGGCCGCCCGGGTACGGGCCCGCCCGGCCGGGGCCCCGACCAGCGTGGCGGCCTCGACGGCGACCACGTCGGCCAGCAGGGCGGTGATCACCTGCCGCGTGCGGGCGCCGGCCCCGGAGTCCGACGCGGCCAGCGAGGCGTAGACGGGGGTGCCGAGGTAGCTGTCGTAGTCGCCCCGCGCACCGTCCACCACCTGCGGCAGCCAGTCCGCGAGCAGCCGCGCGGCGGCCCCGCCCGCCGCCGCGGGTACGACGGCGCGCAGGGCGTCCAGCAGCTCCGCCCCGACCTCGTTCTTGCCGACGGTCCGGTAGTGGCCGAGCACCGCGCGGTAGGGGAAGCGGGCGGCGTCCCGGCCGTCGGCCCGCCAGTGCGCGAGCGCGCGCAGCGCGCGGTGCGGGTCCAGATCGGCCGGGTCCGGCCGGGCGGCGGCCAGGCTGGGGCCGCCGACGCCGGGCGCCCGGGTCGGGTCCACGGCCGGTTCGAGGGCCGGGGCGGTGGCGGGAGCGGTGGGGACGGCCCCGGCGGCGGGGGCCGGGGAGAGGGCGGTGGTCACGGGTGGCTCCGATCGGTGGACGGCCGGGCCGGGAACGGCCCGGTGGGCGGCGGCGGCTGCGGGGCAGCGGCCTGCCGGTGGTCGCGGGGGGCGCCGCGCACGGCATCGCCGTACGGGCGCGAGGGCATGCGGGCGCCCGGGCGCAACGGCGTACGGGCGTACGGGCGTACGGGCGCGCAGGTGTGGCGGCGGACCGGCGAAGGGCGGTGCGCCGACACGCGGGCGTGACGGCGCAGCCCGGCCGGGGCCCAGGAAGGGCCGCCCCGGCCAGGCTGCGGAGGTGGTGGATCAGGCGGGGTGCGCGGCGTGCCCGGTCGGGTCGGCCAGCACGTAGCCGTCGCCCGCCCGGTGGGCGCGCGAGCGGCGCAGGTCCGCGAGGACGAAGGTGCGCTGCAACCAGCGGTCGGTGCCGTCGAAGCGCGGGCTGAACGCGGTGCGCCCGTGCACGGTGATCCGGTTGTCGACGACGGCGAGGTCACCGGGCTCCAGGCGGACGGTCCTGGCGGTGCATTCGAAGAGGAGCTGGAGCTCGGCCAGCGCGGCCGCCGCCCGTTCGGTGAGCGGTTCGGTGGCCGCCATGTCCACGCGCAGGTCCGGATCCTCGTACGCCCCGGTGAGCACCGCGTGCGGTGCGGCGGGGCCCTGGCCGGCGCCGAAGGACGGCGGCGGCGCGGTGCGGAACTCCGGCCGGTGCAGCGCCGAGCGGGTCTGCGCGTCCAGCAGCGGCAGCACCTCGCGCACGCAGGAGGTCCGCAGTCCGGCCAGCCCCTCCGGGTCCGCGCGCAGGCACAGCAGCATGACGAAGTCCGGCCGGTGCGGGTGGAAGGCGTTCTCGTTGTGGAAGGTGAGCAGCACCGAGCCCGCGTTGCCCTGGAACTCCTCGCGCCCCGGCACCGGGACGACGTCCTGCACGAGCGCGCCGGTCTTCTCGGGCCGGAAGGCGGCGGGGTCGCCGAGCCCGCAGGCGACGAGCATCAGCACCGACGCCGGTACGGTCGCGCCGCGCTGCACCGAGCCGTCGCTCAGCGGTGTGTCGCCGAGCTCGGACCCGGCGACCGGCAGGCCGCGCACGAGCAGGGCGCCGCCGGGTCCGGGCGCCCGGCGGAAGGCCCGCAGGGCCCGGCGCAGCCGGGTCGGCAGTTCCTCCCAGTGGTCACGGGCCGAGTCCACCCAGGCGGGGTCGTCGACCAGGGTGCCTTCCGGCCGGTCGCGGAGCAGGGCGGCGACCCGTGCGGTGGCGGCCGTCTCGGCCCCGGTGAGCACCAGGTCCGGTGCTGATATTTCGATGTCCAGTGATACCGGCACGGATGCCAGCCTTTCTCTCAGCGGTGGTGTGCGTGCCGGTCAGCGCGGTACGGCCGGGTCCAGTCGCCCGGAGACGACCTCCCACAGGCTGCCGACGGTCTCGAAGGCCTCGGGGCCCAACTCCTCGTCCGGGATGGCCACCTGGTAGGCCTCCTCCAGCCGCACCAGCAGCTCGACGATGGCCATCGAGTCCAGCCCGGCGCCGCGCAGCCCGGCCTCGGCGGCCAGCGGGCGCTCCTCGGCGAGCCGCGGCAGCAGCTCGGCCAGGACGTCCTCGTACCGGTCGTCCCAACGGGGTCGTGAGGTCATGTCGTTCAGCTCCTTGTGGTCCGACCGACGAGGTCGCGTCGGTCGTCGTGGTGGTGGTCGGGCCGGTGGTGGTCGGGCCGGTCCGGGTCGGGTCGGTCGAGTTCGGTCAGCGGCCGGCGGGTCAGGGCCAGCCGGTCGGCGCTGACCACGCGGCCGTCCCGGACGGTGATCTCCGCCGGGGCCGGGCGGCCGAGGAAGCCGAGCAGGCTCGCGGTGGCGCCGTACGCCCCGACGTTCGGCACGGCCAGCAGCGCGCCGGGCCGCGGCACGACGGCCTCCGTGGCCCGGCTGATCACGTCGGCGGGGGTGCACAGCGGGCCCACCAGGGCCACCCGGCGGGTCGCGGGGCCGCTCGCCGCCGGTTCGGCGTCCGGGTCGGCGTCCGGGTCGGCGTCGGTGAGGTGCAGCGGTTCGGCGCGCAGCGAGGGCAGTCGGCCCACCCCCGAGAGCCCGCCCAGGTGGTTGATCCCGCTGTCCAGCACGCCGTAGGTGGTGCCGCGGCTCTCCTTGACCTCGGTGACGGTGCAGACCAGTCGTCCGCTGTCGCCGACGAGGTAGCGGCCGGACTCGAAGGCCAGCTCCAACCGCCCCCGCCAACCGGGCAGGTGCTCGTCCAGCGCGGCCTCCAGCGGTGCGCGCAGCACGTCGTAGAGCGGTCGTTCGCCCGGCGCCGCGTACGGGCAGGCGAAGCCGCCGCCGAGGTCGAGCATCCGCAGCGGACGGCCCCAGTGGGCCTCCAGCGCAGCGGCGGTGCGGATCGAGGCGACGGCCTCCGCGAGCAGCCCCTGCGGATCGACGGCATTGGTCAGCGGGAAGAAGTGCAGCCCCCACAACTCGGTTCCCGGGACGTCGAGTTCGGCGATGTCGGGCAGGCCGTCCGCGATGTCGTGGCCGAACTGCGAGGCGCCGCCGGTCATCCGCAGGCCGACGCCCGCGCCCGCGCCCGCGCCGTTGACGCGCAGCAGGCAGCGCGCCGTCACGCCCCGGGCGCGGGCGGCGGCCCCGACCCGGCGCAGGTCGGCGGGCGACTCGACGGAGAAGGTGCGCACTCCCGCGGCCAGGGCCTCGCCCAGCTCCGCGGCGGTCTTGCCGGGGCCGCCGTAGAGGCAGTCGACCGCGTCGAATCCCGCGGTCAGGGCCGCGGCGAGTTCGCCGGTGGAGCAGATCTCCGGGCGGCAGCCGGCCAGTCGCAGGGTGCGGACCAGCTCGGGGTGCGGGTTCGCCTTGAGGGAGTAGTACAGGTGGGAGCGCTCGGGCAGGGCGGCGCGCAGGTCCGCCGCGGCCCGCTCGACCCGGGTCAGGTCGTACACGTACAGCGGGCTGCCGTAGCGCAGCGCCAGCTCGGCGGCCAGCAGGTCCTCTGCGCGGGGCGGGGTGGTGGTGGGTGGGTCAGTGCGCATCGCTCTCCAGCGCCTTCCGGTCGGTCTTGCCGTTGGGGGTGAGGGGCATCCGGGCGACGATCCGGCACTCGGCGGGCACCTTCGCCGCCTCCAGCCGTTCTTCGAGCCCCTCGATCACCCGGCGCGCGGTGAGCCCGTCCGCACCGGTGACGACCAGGCGCAGGTCGAGCCCGTCCCGGGGCGGCAGCGCGGCGGCGGCCCGTACGCCCGGCACGTCCAGCGCGGCCGCCTCGATCTCCGTGGTGCTCATGCGCACGCCGCGCCTCTTGAACTGGTCGTCGACGCGTCCGCTGATGTAGAGGTGACCGTCCGCGTCCAGTCGGCCGTGGTCACCGGTGTGCAGCCGGGTCCGCCCGGTGCGCGGGTCCGGGCGGTAGCGGGCGGCGGTCGGGCCGGGCGCGTTCCAGTAGCCGCTCATCACGTGCGGGCCGCCGACGACGATCTCGCCGACCTCGCCCGGCGGGAGGGGTCGGCCCCGCCCGTCGAGCACCTCGACCGTGGTGCCGTCCAGGGGCAGGCCCACCGAACCGGGGCGTTCGCGGTCGACGTCCGGTTCCGCGATGGTGACCCGCTTGCACTCGGTGATGCCGTACATCGCCACCACGCCCGCGCCCGGGAAGCCGGAGCGCAGCGCCTCGATGGTGGAACCGGGCAGTGCGGCGCCGGTGTTCGTGAACAGGCGGACGTGCTCCGGCGGCGCCCCGCGGGCCGCGAGGCGGCACAGCATCTCGGCGAGCGAGGGCACCACCGGCACCACGGTGGCCCGATGCGCACGCAGCAGCGTCAGCACGCGGACCGGCGCGCCGGCGTCCGCCAGCACCACCTCGGAGCCGCCGATCGCGGCGAGCAGGAGCTGGTAGAGCCCGTAGTCGAAGGAGAGCGGCAGCGCGGCGAGCACGACGTCCCGCGGCCCGTAGTCGAGTCGGCGGGCGATCGCGCGGGCGGCGAAGACCACTTGGCGGTGGGTGCAGACCACGCCCTTGGGCGCGGAGGTGCTGCCGGAGGTGTAGATCAGCTGGGCGATCGCGTGGACCGGTGGCCGGGCGCCGGGCGCGCGCTCCGCCCCGGCCCCGGGCGCCGCGTCCGGGACGGGGCCCCGCAGGAGTTCGTCGGGCGTGGCCGTACGGGCGCCGCAGGCGGCGACCGCCGCGCGGACCGGCTCGGTCTCGGCCGGGTCGAGCACGACCACCGCGGGAGCCGCGTCCGTCAGCACCCCGCTCAGCACGAAGGCCTTGAGCTCCGGGTTCAGCGGCACCGCGACGGCTCCGGCGCGCAGGACGCCGTAGTACAGCGCGACGAACTCCCGCCGGTTGCCGAGCCGCAGGACCACCCGGTCGCCGGGCACGACACCGGCCCCGTCGCGCAGCCGGGCGGCCACCGTGCGGCTGGCCGCGGCCAGTTCGGCGTAGCTCCAGGCACCGGAGGCGTCGCGGACAGCGGGCGCGGCGGGCCGGGCGGCCGCCGCGGCGTCGAGCAGGTCGACGACGAGCGTGCCGTCGTCGGGGTCGCGGGCGGGGGCGGGCGCGTCGGCGTCGGCGTCGGCGCGCGTCCCGAGGGCGGTGGCGCTCATGCGGACCAGCCCGAGGGGTCGGTGATCTCGACGACCGCGCTGGTGCAGCTGTAGCCGGTGCCGCCGCCGACCAGCAACACGCGGTCGCCCGCGCCGACTTCGCCGGTCTCCAGCAGTTCGTTCAGTCCGGCGAAGTGGTCGCCCGCGCCCAGGTGGCCGACCTCGCGGCAGAACTCCCAGTTGGAGTACTTCTCCTCGATGCCCAGTTGGTGTTCCAACTGCCAGGTCAGGCGCTGGTGTCCGGTGGCGTTGAGCACCACCCGGTCGATCCGCTCCATCGGCGTGTCGGCATCGGCCAGCGCGGCCCGGATCGAGTCCGCCGCCACCTCGGCGGTGCGCAGCGTCGCCGCCCGCATGTTGCGGTGCGCGCGGAAGTACTCCTCGGCCCGCGCCCCCAGGTCGACCGGCCTGGGCTCGTCCTGCGGCCCGGACCGGAACCCGGCGCCCCGGGCCAGGCCCTCCAGCGAGTTGTCCACCCGGGTCGCGGTGGCCAGCAGGCGGGCGGTCGCCGCTTCGGGCGAGGAGGTCAGCACCAGGGCGGTGCCGCCGTCGCCGTAGACCATGCCCCGTTCGGCCCGCCACCGGTCGAAGGCCGGGGGCGCGAAGCGGTCGGCCGTGGTCAGCAGCACGGCTTCGTCCTCGCCGACCGGGCGCGAACACAGCTGGCGGGCGGCCAGCTCCAGCCCGGCCAGGCCCGCGTTGCACTGCTGCAAGAGGTCGAAGGCGGGCACCGCCGACCCGACCGCGTGCTGCGCGACGTAGGCCGCGGACGGCCACAACTCCGCTCCTTGGAACCACAGGTAGCTGTGGAACACGGCGGCGACCCGCTCCGCGGCCGGGCCGGAGCGGCGCAGCGCGGTGCGGGCCGCGCGGACGGCCATTTCCGGTGCCGACAGGTCGTCCGGCCCGTCGGCCACGGCCGAGCTGACCGAGTGGATCTGGTTCACGGCGTGTTCCGCGGCGTCGTACGCGCCCGTCGCGACCGCCTCTGCGGCGTTCGTGCGGTCGGCCAGCCAGACACCCGTGCCTGCCAGGTACACCTGCTCCCAGCGCATGTCTCTCCGATCTCCGGCCCCGCGGCAGGGCGCCCGGGGCGACTGTCGGTCCCGATGCTTCCGTCCGCCGCCTGCCGCGCGGTTGCCCCGCACTGACGGCCCGGTCGGTGTCGTCCTGACCGCGCACTGGCCGCGCACTGGCCGCGCACTGGCCACCGGCTCGCCCCGCACTGCTCGGGCGCCGACCTCGCGCTGACCGGCCACGGGCGAGGGGGTGACGGGGTGCCCGCGCGGCGCCGGTCGCGCGCTGACGGGCCCCTGACGCACGACGGGCCGTCGACGGTGACACCGCCGACGGCCCGCGTGTGCCGGACCGGAGTCCGACGAAAGCCCTGCTGGTTCGTTACTGAAGCCCCACTGAATCCCGGCGCCCTACGAGGGGGCGACCGCGGGGGTGAGGCGCAGGCGGTCGCGCGCCGCCGCGTCCACGGCCGCCGCTCCGTACGGCCAGGGCAGGCTGCGGCCCTCGGCCCACGGGCCGATCTGGTCGGTGTAGGTGTCCGCACCGGCGTGGCCCGACGCGCCGGTCAGGTTGATCCAGCGGGAGCGCTCGAAGTCCGCGAGGTCCACCACCATCCGCATCGACGGCACCCAGATCACCTCGAAGCCCTTCTGCGGGTCCCATCCGTTGGCGAGCACCGAGTCGGTGCCGCCGCCCACGCCGACCGGGTCGGCGTTCAGGAGCCACTGCAGCGGCGCCGGACCGCCGGCGCCCAGGGTCGGGTTCTCCAGCGTCAGGGTGTGCAGGTCGCCCCACTTCCACTTGTTCGGATCGGCGCCGAGCCGCCCCCGCAGCTCCTTGGCGGCCTCCTCCATCGCCTTGCCCAGCATGGCGTCCCGGCCGTGCACGGCGGGGTCGGTGGCGCTGGTCCACCAGATACTGTCGGGCCGCTCCAGCAGGCCGCGCACCACGTCGAACCAGCGACCGCCGCCGTCCGGGTAGGCATAGCCCTTGACCCCGGCCGCGGCGAGCCGGTCGGTGAAGGCGCTCTTCAACAGCTCGCGCCAGACCGCGTTGAAGTAGGCGGCCGGCGCCGAGTCGGCGCCCTGGGAGAAGTCCCAGCCGCGCAGCAGGTCCTGGGCGGGCTTGGCGTCCGCGCCCACCTGGGCCTGGAGCAGCCGCGGCACCAGGGTGGCGGCGTTGCCGTTCCAGCTGTCCTGGGTGATCCGCTCCATGGCCGCGACGTCCAGCTTGCCGCCCTGCTCGATCAGCTGGGCGATCCGCTGGCTGCGGTAGCCGGTGCCCCAGCTGCTGCCGATCAGGTGCGGGTAACCGGGCCCGACCACCGCGTTGTTGGCGGTGACGATGTAGCCCTCGGGCGGATTGAAGCTGGTGGGCAGCTGGTCGAAGGGCAGGTAGCCGGTCCAGTCGTAGGCCCCGGTCCAGCCCGGTACCGGGTGGCGGCTGTCGCCCGCCTTGCGGACGGGTATGCGGCCCGGGGTCTGGTAGCCGATGTTCCCGGCCGTGTCCGCGTAGATCATGTTCTGCACGGGGGAGGCGAAGACCGCTGCGGCCGTGCGGAACTCGTCCCAGTTCTTGGCCCGATCCAGGGCGAAGAGGGCGTCCATGGTGGGGGCCGGGTCCAGCGCCGTCCACTGCATCGCGACCGCGTAGTCCTCCTGCGGGCCGCGCGGCGGTACGTCCGGCTCCTTGCCGTCGTCGGCCACTTCGTCGGCGGACTTCAACACGTCGGAGATCAGCGGGCCGTGCAGGGTCGAGCGGACGGTCAGGTCGACGGCGGGGGCGCCGGCCACCTTGATCCGCTCCTGCCGGACGACCAACGGCTTCTGCTCGCCCAGGTGTTCGTAGCTGGAGCCCTTGACCTTCTCCACGAAGAGGTCCGAGTCGGCGGCGCCCAGGTCGGTGAAGCCCCAGGAGATGTCGGCGTTGTGGCCGATCACCACGCCCGGCATCCCCGCGAAGGTGAAGCCCGTGACGTCGTAGGGGCACTCGGGGCCCACCCGGTTGCAGTGCAGGCCGACCTGGTACCAGATGCCCGGCAGGGAGGGGGTCAGGTGCGGGTCGTTCTCCAGCAGCGGCTTGCCGGTGGTGGTGCGACTGCCGGACACCACCCAGGAGTTGGAACCGATGCCGATGCCCTGCGGGCCGAGGACGGCGGCCAGCACCTTGCGCACCCCGGCGCTGTCGGCCAGCGCGGTCGAGGCCCCGGCGGGAACGACGGGCGCCGCGGACGGGGTGGAGGCGGCGGACGGGGTGGAGGCGGCGGACGGGCTCGCGGTCACCGGTGCCTCGGCGGGAGCGGGAGCGTTCGCCGGGGCGGGCGCGCGGTCGGGGACGATCGGCGACCAGCGCTTGTAGTCGTAGCCCGGGAAGAGGTCCTCGGCCGTGCCCGCGGGCAGCTTCGCCGCCAGCATCGCCTGCTGGAACTGGTCGATCATGCCGGTGTTGAGGTTCCAGGCCATGGTCTTGAGCCAGGACACCGAGTCGGCCGGGGTCCACGGTTCGGGCCGGTAGTCACCGGAGACGAATCCGAGCACCGGGTACTCGACCGACAGCTCGGCCCCCTCGTGCTGGGCGAGGTAGGCGTTCACCCCGTCGGAGAAGGCCTTCAGGTACGCCTGCGTCTGCGGTGACAGCATGGCCACCTCCTGCTCGGCCACCCGGTACCAGCCGAAGGTGCGCGCCACCTTGTCGGTCTGCACCTGGCTCGGGCCGAACATCTCGGCGAGCCGTCCCGCGGTGACGTGCCGCTGGGTGTCCATCTGCCAGAAGCGGTCCTGGGCCTGCGCGTAGCCCTCGGCCATGAAGAGGTCGTGCGCGGTGTCGGCGTAGATCTGGGGGATCCCGGAGGCGTCGCGCACGATCCGTGCCTCGCCCCCCAGGCCCGGGACGCTGGTGCTGCCGGAGAGCTGGGGCAGTGAGCGCTGGACCGTCCACTGCACGTACCCGGCCAGACCGGCGACCGCCAGCACCAGCAGCGCGGTGAACGCCACGGCGGTGCGCAGCAGGATCCGCCGCAGCCGACGGCGGCGGGCGGGACGCGCGGGGGCCGGGGCGTCCTGGTCGGGGGTCCCGGGGCCGGCCGGTGTCACGGCGGCCCCGGGGCCGTCGGCCGGACCGGAGCCGTCCGGCGGGGCCGTGTCGGCGGTGTCGGCCGTTTCGGGCTGGACTGTCATGGGGTGGCGCTTCCTTATCTCTGCGGACCCGCGGGTCTGCGGGTCCGCGGGTCTGCGGCCATGGCGAACACCGCCGTGCGCGGGCCACGGGCGCGGCGCACGGCGGTGGGGCGACGGACGGGGTCGGGAGGGAGAGAGGGAGGGAGGGGGAGGGAGGGAGGGACGGGCGGGCCGGTGGCCTCAGCGGGCCAGCCGGGCCGCGCCTTCGGTCCACGGGCCGCGCGGGGCGGCGC
>NZ_JBHWLC010000074.1:0-39355 GCF_042730635.1 Streptomyces sp. NPDC059917 | reverse complement strand
CGCCGCGCCCGGGCGGCTGATTCCCGCCGCTCGGGCGCCGCCGCGGGCGCACCGGGCGGCCGCCGGACCGCCGCGGTGCGGCCGTGACCGCCGGATCCGGCACGCCGTCGGGCGACCCCCGCTCCGCGACGGATGTGGCGTGAATTCCCGCCCCGGACCGTCGTCCGGCGGCAACTTGACACCCTCTCAACGATCAGTGACGTTAGGCCAGCCTTACCTAATCAACCAGGTAAGTCCGAGGAAGGATGGGCATGTCCGCACCACACACGTACACCGGCTCCGGGGAGGACTCCCCCGCTGTCCGGGATCTGGTGGGCATCGGCTTCGGCCCTGCCAACCTGGCGCTCGCGATAGCCGTGGCCGAGCACAACTCCCGGCGGGCGCCCGCCGAGGCGCTGCGGCCCGCGTTCATCGAGCGCCAGGAGGGATTCGCCTGGCATCCGGGCATGTTGCTCGAAGGCGCCACCATGCAGGTGTCGTTCCTCAAGGACCTGGTCACCCTGCGCAATCCGGCCAGCCCCTACAGCTTCCTCCAGTACCTCCAGGACCGCGGCCGACTGGCGGACTTCATCAACCAGAAGACCTTCTTCCCGACCCGGGTCGAGTTCCACGACTACTTCCGGTGGTGCGCAAGGGACTTCGCCGATCAGGTCGCCTACGGCACCGAGGCCGTCGCGGTGCGCGCGGCCCACGACGGCGAGCACCTGGAGGTGGACGTGCGCCGGGCCGACGGCGCGGCGCCGGGCACCGACCCGCTGCTCACCCACAACGTGGTCCTCGGCACCGGGCTGCGCCCGCACCTGCCCG
Organism: Streptomyces sp. NPDC059917; assembly: GCF_042730635.1. Classification (NCBI taxonomy): domain Bacteria; kingdom Bacillati; phylum Actinomycetota; class Actinomycetes; order Kitasatosporales; family Streptomycetaceae; genus Streptomyces; species Streptomyces sp. NPDC059917. The sequence continues at coordinate 38,548 of NZ_JBHWLC010000074.1, read as the reverse complement.
AGGGCGTCGCGAGCGGCCCGCACGTCTGGCACACCAGCGAACTGCTGCACCGCACCCGCGCCCTGACGTCGCCGCGCCACCAGCGCTTCGTCGTCGTGGGCGCCGGTCAGTCCGCCGCCGAGGCCGCCGACCACCTGCACCGGACCTATCCCGGGGCCGAGGTCTGCGCGGTCTTCTCCCGCTACGGCTACAGCCCCGCCGACGACAGCCCCTTCGCCAACCGGATCTTCGACCCCGCCGCGGTGGACGACTTCTACACCGCGCCCGAGGAGGTCAAGCGCCGACTGCTGGGCTACCACGCCAACACCAACTACTCGGTGGTGGACGGCGACCTGATCACCCAGCTCTACCGGACCGCGTACCAGGAGAAGGTCACCGGGGCCGAACGCCTGCGGATCCTGAACACCACCGAGGTCGCCGCGGTGCGCGTGCAGGACGACGGCGCGCGGGCCACGGTCCGTTCCCTGATCGACGGGGAGACGACCGACCTGTGGTGCGACGCCGTGGTGTACGCCACCGGCTACCGCGCCGGCGACCCGCGCCACCTGCTCGGCGACCTGATGGAGCACTGCCTCACCGACTCCGCGGGGCGGCTGCGCATCGGCCGCGACCACGCCGTCGCCACCACCGACCGGCTGCGCGCCGGGATCTACGTCCAGGGCGCCGCGACCGAGCACACGCACGGACTGACCTCCTCCCTGCTGTCCACGCTGGCCGTCCGCTCCGGCGAGATCTGCGACTCCCTGCTGCTGAGCGGCACCGAACGCGCGGTCCGGGCCCAACGCGACCTCCTGGCCCCGGCCTCCGCCGGCAACGCCCCCCTCCCCTCGGGACTTCGGAGCTGACCCGTGTCCGCCACCGCCTCCCCCCTCCCCGCACCCGCCGCCCCCGCACCCCGCGCCCCGGCCGCCACCGGCCCGACCCGCACCGTCCCGGCCCTCACCGACGGCGTACCGCTGACGGCCGCGCAGTCGGAGTTCCTGGCCGCGCAGAGCGCCGCGCCCGGGTACGCCGGGCACAACGTCGGCCAGTACGTGGAGCTCTTCGGCCCGATCGACACCGAGGCCCTGCGCGACGCCGTGGCCGCGTCCTTCGACGAGGCCCCCTGGCTGCGCTTCCGACTGACCCGGGGCGACGACGGCCCGCGCCAGTCGCCCGTACGGCAACCGGGCGGTCCCCGGCGCCCCGCCCTGCTCGACACCTCGGGAGCCGCCGACCCGGTGGCCGCCGCCCTCGACCTGGTCCGGGGTCAACTGGCCTGCCCGCCGCGGCTGGACCTGCTGGCCGACCCCCCGACCCCCGGGGACGTCCCCGACCTGGCCGGGAGCGTGCTGGTCACGGCCGGTCCCGAACACCACCTGCTCGTCCAGTTCTTCCACCAGCTGGCGGTGGACGGGCACGGCCTGGCCCTGCTGGGCCACCGCATCGCCGAGCTCTACACCGCGGCCGTGCACGGCCGACCCGCCGGTCCCTCCCCCTTCGCCCCGGTCTCCGCACTCGTCGCGACCGAGAGCGCGTACGCGGCCTCGCCCGAACGGCGCGCCGACCTGGCCGCGTGGACCCGGCACCTGGCGGGGGTCGAGCCGCCCCCGCCGCTGCGCGGGCGCAGCGCGCCGCCCGCGGACACCGCGGTCCGCCGCACCGTGCTCCTCGGGCCGGCCGACACCGCGGCCGTCGAGGCCGCGGCCCGGGAGGCCGGGGCCACCTGGGGCGAGGCCGTGCTCGCCGTGACCGCGCTGCACACCACCTCGCGCACGGGCGCGGCCGAGGCCGTCCTCGCCGTGTACGCGGCCGCCCGTACGGCCCCCGGGACCCTGCGGGTGCCCGCGGCGGCCGTGAACATCCTGCCGGTGCGGATCCCGGCCGGTCCGGCCGACACCTTCCGCTCGCTGCTCGCCCGGGCCGCGGTCGAGACCTCCTTCCTGCGCCGCCACCAGCGCGTGCGCGGCTCCGAGGTGGCCCGGGAGGTCTGGCCCGACCACCCCGGCGGACGGGTGCCGGGGCCCCTGGTCAACCTGCGGCCCTTCGAGACGGAGCTGGACTTCGCGGGCGTGCCCGGACGGGTCGTCAGCCTGGCGTCCGGGCCGGTGGACGACCTCGCGGTGTCCGCCTCCCGCTCCCCCGAGGGGCTGCTGCGCCTCGACTTCGACGCGAACCCCGCGCTGTACCGACCGGCCGAACTGGAGTGCGAGGCCACCGCCTTCGCCGCGCTGCTGGCCGGACTAGCCCGGCGGCCCGGGACCCCGGCGGGGCAGGTGCGGACGACCCCGGCGCACCCCGACCCCGCCCTCGACCCGAACGGCGCGGCGACGGCGTCCGGTGCGCCCGCCGCCGGCACCGGACCGTGGCCCTCGGACCCCGCCCGGACCCCGCCGCCGCCCGCGGACCGGGAGCAGGGGCCGCTGACCCTGCTGCCCGCCGCGCACCGGCTGCGCTCGGCTCCCTGGCCCGTCGAGCGGGCGCGGGAGCACGTACTGCTGCGGGTCCCGGCGGGGCTGCGGACGGCTCCGCTGCGCCGGGCCCTGGCCACGCTGGGACGGCGCCATCCGGCGCTGCGGCTGGCACTCGACCGGGCGCACGGGGTGTGGAGCCACCAGGTGCGGCCCGCCTCCGCGGCGCCCGCGGTCACCGGTCCGACGGTCCTGCGCCGCCACCCCGTCGCGGGGCTGGCGCCCGCCGCCCGTACGGAGCTGCTCGCCCGGGCCGCCCGGGCGGCCGGAGCCGCGCTGGACCCCGCGACGGGCGCGGTGTTCCGGGCGGTCTGGTTGGACGCCGAGGCCGAGGGACCGGGCCGACTGCTGCTCGCGGCCCACGGGCTCTGCGTGGACGACGTGTCCTGGCAGCTGCTGACCGCGGAACTCCCCGTGCTGTACGCGTGGTTCGCCGGTGACGGCGCACGACCCGAGGCCCTCGGCCCGCCGGGCGGCCTCACGGACTGGGCGGCCGCCCTGGCCGCCCGGGCGCAGTCGCCGGAGCGGGTGGCGGAGCTGCCGTACTGGACGGAACTGTCCCGCGCCCCGGCCCCCCGGGCCTGGCCCGCGACCGAGGGCGGCCACCGCACGCTCACCCGGTTCACCGTCGGCGCGCCCGCGCCGCAGGTGTCCGCCGGGGCCGCGGGCCCGCACCCCGTGGACACGGCGCTGCTCACCGCGCTGGCCCGGATCGCCGCGGGGCGGCCCCGGCTGCACGACGGGACGCGGTTGCCGGTGGAGCTCGAACTGCCCCGGCCCGAGGGGGCTCCGGCCACGGTCGGACGGCTGTCGACGGTGCACGGCGTACGGCTGCCGCTGGACCCCGACGACCCCGGGGCGGTGCGCCGGGCCCTGGCCGCCGTACCCGACGGCGGGCGGGGTCAGGAGCAGCTGCGCCACCTCAACCCGCAGACGTCGGCATCGGCGGCGGGCCCGCGGGGCCGCGGGGTCGGCTACCGCCGGCGCGCGGCGCTGCGCGACCCCGAGGCGGAGCCCGGCTGGGGCCCGGCCCCGGCCGGGGAGTGGCCCGCGCCCGGGGCCCTGGGCGACGAGCCGCCGCTGACCGGGCCCGTCGAACTGACGGCCACGGTCGGGGCGGCGCCGGACGGCGGGTACCGCGTGGACGTGGACTGGCGCTGGTCACCGGCGTTGTTCGACGCGGCCGAGGCGCTCGCCCTGTCCGAGACGGCGACCGCGCTGGCCGCCCGCTTCGCCCGGCAGACCCCCTGAGGGCACGGAACCCGCACGACCCGGCGCGGAACGCGCGCCGACCCGCGACACCCCCGCACGACCCCCGCGACCACGGCGCACGGGGCCCTCCGGACTCGCGCGCCCGCCCGACACCGATCCATCCCGACCGATCCATCCCGACCGACCCACCAAGGAGACCCCCGATGGCCACCAATCCCTTCGAGGACGACGACGCCCGCTACTTCGTGCTCGTCAACGACGAGAACCAGCACTCCCTGTGGCCCGCCTTCGCGGCCGTGCCGGACGGCTGGCGCGTCGTGCACGGCGAGGACACCCGGCAGGGCTGCGCCGACTACACCGAGGAGCACTGGACGGACATGCGCCCCGCGAGCCTGATCGCGGCCGACGCGGCCGCGCGCTGAGCCCCGCGCCGACCCGCGCGGTACGGTCCGGCGGGCGTCCGCCGGACCGTACCGGGCCGCGTCACAGCGTGCGTACGTAGACCCGTGAACCGCGGGCCGGGTCCAGTGCCGCGGCCCAGGCCGCGGGTGCCCGTCGCGGCTCCGTCGGGGCGAACCCGTGCCGCAGGAACAGCACGGCGGGCCCCGTGGTCGCCGTGAACACCCGGTCGGCGTCCAGCAGGCGGGCCCGCGCGAGCGCGGCCCGCAGCAGCGCCGACCCGATGCCCCGACCCTGACTGCCGCGCGCCACGCAGAAGTTGTGGAGCACGGCGGCGCCCTCCCCCTCGTCCCGTACGGCCACGCAGCCGGCGGGAGCCCCACCGTCCGGCGCGTCCGGCGCACCCGGTGCGTTCGGCGCGAGGAGGAACTCGCCCGCGCGGGCGAGGTAGTGGCCCACAGGCCTGGGGCGCAGCTCTCCGGAGGCCATGAAGCCACGGGACAGGGCGAAGAGCACGTGTGCGTCTCCCGGGCGGGCCGGACGGACCGGTACCGCGGGGAGCTCGACTGCAACTTGAATCACAAACTTAGGTTAGCCTTACCTCAGTAGTGGGTGAGGCACTTGGATCTCCACAGAGGAAGTCACCTGCCATGACCGTCTCCCCGACCGACACGCCCTTCGCCGACAGCCCGTTCGGCCTCGACCGGCTGGTCCACGACGTCGCGGACGTGCTCTGCGCCGAACCCGACGAGGTCGACCCCGACGAAAGCCTGCTCGACCAGGGGTTGGACTCGATCCGGCTCATGTCCCTCGTCTCCCGCTGGCGCACGGAGGGCGCGCAGATCGCCTTCGTGGACCTGGCCGAGCGGCCCACCCTGCGCGAGTGGGCGCGGTTGCTCGCCCCCGCGGCCGCCTGACCCGGCGCCGCCGCGCCACGCCCCGCCCCTCCCCACGGTCCGCCCCATCCGTCCCCGCACCTCCACCGGAGCCCGCAGTGCCCTTGCGCGACCTCGTCATCGACATCGAACCGCTGCGCGCCTCGCGCGACTTCCGCGCGGTCTTCATCGCCCGCGTGGTCTCCCTCTTCGGCCTGGGCATGGCCACCGTCGCCCTGTCCGCCCAGGTGTGGGGCATGAGCCGGTCCACCTTCCAAGTGGCCATGGTCAGCATGGTCATGAGCGTGAGCGTGCTCCTGGGCTCGCTGTGGGGCGGGGTGATGGCCGACCGCGGCGACCGCCGCACGCTCATCATCCGGGCGCGCGGCGCGGCGGCGCTCGCCTTCGCGGGCCTGGCCGTCAACGCCTTCCTGCCGGAACCCTCCTTGTGGGCCATCCACCTCTGCGTCGCCTGGGACGGCCTCGCCTCCGGCGTCAGCATCACCGCGCTGATGGCGGCCGCGCCCACCCTGGTCCGGGAGGACCAACTGCCCGCCGCGGGCGCCCTGATCTCCCTCACCGGAGAGATCGGATCCATCTGCGCCCCGTTCCTCGGCGGCGTGCTCCTGGCCCTGTGGGGACCCGCGCCGGTGTTCGCCTTCACCGCCGTCACCACCGGCGTCACCACGCTGCTCGTCACGCGGCTGCGGCCGCTGCCGCCCGCCGTCCACCCGGACGGCGACGGCCATGACGACGGCGACGGCGACGGCGCCACCGGCCCGGGGCGCTCCCGCTCCACCTTGTCCGCCTTCCGCTTCGCCCTGCGCGACCGCGTCGTCGGCGGCCTGGTGCTGCTGGGCGGGGTGACCGCCGTGTTCAACGTGCCGGTCGTGCTCTTCCCCGAAATGGTCGAACGCCGCTTCGGCGGCGCCGAGGTGATGCTCGGCCTGCTCTACACCGCCCCCGCCGTCGGCGCCGTCCTCGTCTCGGCGACCAGCGGCTGGCTCGGCCGCGCCGCACGCCCCGGACGCTGGCTGCTGACCGCCGCGTTCACCGGTGGCCTGGCGACCCTCGGCTTCGGCCTCAGCAGTGATCCGGTGCTCGCCTTCGCCCTGTTGGCCGTCGGCGGAGCCGCCGGGACCGTGTACGAGATCCTCGAGTACGCCCTCGTCCAGCACCACACCCCGGCCCACATGCGCGGCCGGATCGTCAGCGTGATCACGGCCCAGGGCACCAGCGGCGACATCGTCGGTGACGCCGAAGTGGCGGCGGTCGCGCGCTGGTTCAGCCCGGCCGGGGCCGCCGTCGTCAACGGGGCGATCTGTGCCGTGGCCGCCGTCGCCGTCGCCGTCGCCGTGCCCGGACTGCGCCGGGCCACCCTGCCCGCGCCCCACGAGGACGCCCCGCCGGGTCCCGACCCCGTCGAGCCCGCCCCGGCCGCCCCCCGCGGCTGAACTCCGCGGCAACACTCCCCTCCCGCAGCCCCGCAGCCCCGTACCCCCGGCCGACCGCCGTCCCGGTCCCGCCGACGACGACCCCTGGAGCACCACCCATGAGCGACCGCATCCCCCGGCGCCTGCCCCTCACCGGGGCCCAGACCGGCGTCTGGTACGGCCAGCGGCTCGACCCGCAGTCCCCGGTCTACAACGTCGGCCAGTACGTCGAGATCGAAGGCCCCCTGGACCCGGGCCTGTTCACCAGCGCCCTGCGGCGGACCGTCGCCGAGTGCGAGGCGCTGACCGCCCGCTTCGGCGAGGACGCCGACGGCGAGCCGTACCAGGAGACCTGGCCCGGACCGGCCGGCGGCCCCGTCGTGCCCGTCCTCGACCACGTCGGGCAGGACGACCCGTACGGCACCGCGCTGTCCCTGATGCACCGGGACATGGCCACCGCGATCGACCCGACCCGCGACCTGCTGTACTGCTTCAGCCTGCACCGGGTCGCCCCCGACCGGACGCTCTGGTACCAGCGCGTCCACCACCTCGCCCTGGACGCCTACGGGTTCTCGCTCGTCACCCGGCGCACGGCCGAGGTGTACACCGCTCTGGTCGAGGGCCGCGAGGCCGGGTCCGCACCCTTCCCCGCCCTGGCGTCCGTACTGGAGGAGGAGGCCGCCTACCGCGCCTCGGAGCGGCACGCCGCCGACCGGGCGTACTGGCGGGAACGGCTGGCCGACCTGCCCGACCCGGCCCCGCTCTCCGGCGCGAGCCACCCGGCCGCCGCCGGATTCCTGCGCGCGACGGTCGAGCTGGAACCGGGCGCCACCGCCGCGCTCCAGGCCGTCGCCCGCTCGGCGCGCGGCACCTGGGCCGACGCGGTGACCGCCGGCTTCGCCGCCTGGCTGCACCGGGCGGGCGGCTCCCGTGACGTCGTCCTGGCACTGCCCGCGATGGCCCGACTCGGCTCGGCGGCGCTGCGCGTGCCCGCCATGGTCGTCAACGTGCTGCCGCTGCGCGTGGCCGTACGGCCCGACCTGCCGTACGGGCGGCTGGTGAGCGACGTGGCCGCCGGGGTGCGCGAGCTGCGCCGCCACCAGTACCACCGCGGCGAGGAGGTCCGGCGCGAGCTGGGGCCCGGCCGCCCCGAGGGTGCGGGCGCCTTCGGCCCGATGCTCAACATCAAGGCCTTCGACCACGGGACGGACTTCGCCGGGGCGCCCGCCACCGTGCACAACGTGACCGCCGGGCCGGTCGACGACCTGACCCTCGGCGTCACCCACGACGAGGCGCGCGGCGTCCTCCGGCTGGAGCTGGACGCCCATCCCCGCGCCTACGACCGGGCGGGCGTCGACGCGCTCGCCGCCGAGTTCGCCGGGTACCTGACCGCATGCTCGCGGGCGGGCGCGGACGTCCCGGTGGGCCGCCCCGACCTGCTCGACCCGACCGCGCTCGCGACCGTGACCGGCGCGGGCAACGACACCGGACGCCCGGTGCCCACCGAGCCGGTCGTGGCCGCCTTCGAGGAGGCCGCCCGCCGACACCCTGACGTCCCGGCCGTCATCGCCGGGGACACCGTCCTCAGCCACGCGGAACTGCACGCGCGCGCCGACCGGTTGGCCCGGCTGCTGATCTCCCGCGGCGTCGGCCCCGAGACCTTCGTCGGGCTCGCGCTGCCGCGCACCGCCGACTTCGTGGTGGCGCTCCTCGCCGTGCTCAAGGCGGGCGGCGGCTACCTGCCGCTGGACCTCGAATACCCGCCGGAGCGGCTGCGGTTCATGGTCGAGGACGCCCGCCCGGTGTGCGTCCTGACCACCCTGGAAGGCGCCGACCGGGCGCCCGGGGCACCGGACGGCACCGGCCCGGGTCCCCTCGTACTGGACGCCCCCGACACCCTGGCGGAACTGGCCGCGCTGGCGGCGACCACGGTCACCGACGCCGACCGCACCGCCGCGCTGACCGGCTCGCACCCCGCCTACGTCATCCACACCTCGGGCTCGACCGGCCGCCCCAAGGGCGTGGTCGTGCCGCACGCGGCGCTCGCCCATTTCCTGGGCATGCAGCGCGAGGTGCTCGGGCTGCGACCCGCCGACCGGCTCGTCGCGGTGACCACGGTCTCCTTCGACATCCACGTGCTGGAGATCCACACCCCGCTCCTGACCGGGGCCACGATCGTCCTCGCCGACCGGGACACCGTCCGCGAACCGGCCGCGCTGGCCGCTCTCGTGGACGCCCACCGGCCCGCCGTCATGCAGGCCACGCCCTCGCTGTGGCACGCCCTCCTGGAGGACGGCCGCCCCGCCGCCCTGGCCGACACCCGGGTGCTGGTCGGCGGCGAGGCGCTGCCCGCGGCGCTCGCCGAGCGGCTGGCGCGCACCGCCCGCGCCGTCACCAACGTCTACGGGCCCACCGAGGCCACCGTGTGGGCCACCTCCGCCGAGCTGGACGCCGATCACCGCGGCGTCCCCGGCATCGGGCTCCCCTTCTGGAACACCCGGGCGCAGGTGCTGGACGCGGCGCTGCGTCCGGTGCCGCCCGGCCGGACCGGTGAGCTGTACCTGTCGGGCGGGCAGCTGGCCCGCGGCTATCTGGGACGCCCCGCGCTCACCTCGCAGCGGTTCACCGCCGACCCCTTCGGACCGGCGGGGACCCGGATGTACCGTACGGGCGACCTCGTGCGCCGGGACGCGGCGGGCCGCCTTGAATTCGTCGGGCGCTGCGACGACCAGGTGAAGCTGCGCGGGCACCGGATCGAGCCGGGCGAGGTGGAGGCGGCGCTCGCCGCGGCCGCCGGCACCGGCCGGGCCGTCGTCCTGGTCCGGGAGGACGAGCCGGGCCGCCAGACGCTCGTCGGCTACGTGACCCGCTCCGGCGACGGCGCGCCCGACCCGGCCGAACTGAGGCGGGCCGTCGCGGCGGCGCTGCCCGTGTACATGGTCCCGGCGGCGGTGGTCGTCCTGGACGCCTTCCCGCTGACCGCGAACGGCAAGGTGGACCGCAAGGCACTGCCCGCTCCCACCGCGGGCCCCGCCGCGGGCGGTCCGGGCGGTGGCGCGAGCGCTCCGCGCGGTGCCCGCGAGGAGATCGTCACCGGGATCCTGGCCGAGGTGCTCGGCGCCCCGGACCTCTCCCCCGAGGACGACTTCTTCGCCTTCGGCGGCCACTCGCTGCCCGCCTCCAGGGCGGCCGCGCGGCTGCGGGCCGCCCTGGGCACGGACTGCGCGATCCGCGACGTCTTCGAGGCCCGGACCGCCCGGGCCCTGGCCGACCGGCTGGGCTCCGGCCCGGGCTCCGTCGGCGGTGCCCCGGTCGCGGGTCCCGCCGCGGTGGAGCGGCCGGCCGTGCTGCCGCTGTCGTACGCGCAGCAGCGGCTGTGGTTCCTGCACCAGCTGGAGGGGCCGTCCACCACCTACAACATCCCCTTCTGCGCGCGCTTCGAGGACCGCCTCGACGCCGCGGCCCTGGACGCGGCCCTCGTCGACACGGTGACCCGGCACGAGGCCCTGCGCACCGTGTTCGAGGAGCACGACGGGGTGCCCGCCCAGCGGGTGCTCCCGGCCGCGGCGGCCGGGGTCCGGCTGCGGACGGTGGACGTCGCGGACGCGGCGGGCGCCTCGGCCGCCGTCACGGACGCGCTCGGGCACGCCTTCGACCTGACGACGGCCGCCCCGGTGCGGGTGACCCTGGTCCGGTCCGCGGCGGGCGGGGACGCGCTGGTCGTGCTGCTGCACCACATCGCCTCCGACGAGTGGTCGATGGGGCCGTTCCTCGGCGACCTGACGCGGGCGTACGCGGCCCGTTCCGCGGGCCGGGCGCCGGAGTTCGCCGCGCTGCCGCTCCAGTACGCGGACTACGCGCTGTGGCAGCGGGCGTTCCTCGGCGACCCCGGCGACCCCTCGTCGGCCGCCGGGGCGCAGGCCGCCCACTGGCGCCGGGTGCTGGCCGGCGCCCCGCCGGAGCAGGCGCTGCCCGCGGACCGGGGCCGCCCGGCCACCGCCGCGGAGGCCGCCGCCGGGGCCCTGGTGTACCGGCCGGTCCCCGACGCCCTGGCCGGGGCGGTGCGCGCACTGGCCCGGGAGACCGGGACGAGCGTGTTCATGGTGGTGCACGCGGCGGTGGCCGCGCTGCTCCACCGGCTCGGCGCCGGGAGCGACCTGGTCCTGGGGACCCCCGTCGCCGGTCGCTCCGACGCCGCGCTGGACCCGCTGGTCGGCTTCTTCGTCAACACCCTCGCGCTGCGCACCGATCTGTCCGGCGATCCGGCGTTCACGGAGCTGCTGGAGCGGGTGCGGGCCGCCGACCTGACCGCGCTGGACCACGCCGACCTGCCCTTCGACGCGGTGGTGGAGGCCGTGGCCCCGGAGCGCTCGCCGGTGCGCCACCCGCTGTTCCAGACGATGGTGTCGCACAGCACGGTCACCCAGGACCTGCGGACCCTGTTCGGGCTGCCCGCCCGGGTGGACCGGATCGACCCCGGCGCCGCCAAGTTCGACCTGGACATCACCTTCTCCGACCCGGCGCACGGCACCGGGCTGGAGCTGGAGGTGTTCTACGCGACGGCGCTGTTCGACGCGCGGACCGCCGAGGCCTTCACCGACCGGCTGCTGCGCGTCCTCGCCCAGGCCGTCGCGGACCCCTCGCGTCCGGTCTCCGCCTGGGAGCTGCTGGACGAGGAGGAGCGGGCCGCGCTGGAGCGCTGGAACGCCACGGACCGGCCGGTGGACCCGCGGCCGGTGACGGCCGTGTTCGCCGCTTCGGTCGGGGCCGCGCCGGGAGCGACCGCCGTGGTGGCGGGCGACGAGCGGCTGTCCTTCGCCGAACTCGACGAGCGCGCGGGCCGGTTGGCCGCGCTGCTCGCGGAGGCGGGCGCGGGACCCGACACGGTGGTGGCGCTGGCCGTGCCCCGCTGCGCGGACTCCGTGGTCGCGCTGCTCGCCGTACTGAAGGCGGGCGCGGCGTACCTTCCCCTCGACCTGGACCACCCCGCCGAGCGGATCGCCTTCATGCTGGAGGACTCCGCGCCGGTGTGCGCGGTGACCACCCGGGCCGCCGCCGGGCGCCTGCCGGGCGTACCGGCACTGGTGCTGGACGACGCGCGGACCGTCGCGCGGCTGGCCGCGGCGCGGCCGTCGGCGCAGGTGCCGGTGCATCCCGAGCACGCGGCGTACGTCATCTACACCTCCGGCTCCACCGGTGTCCCCAAGGGCGTGGTCCTGCGGCACGCCGGGCTGACCCGGCTCTTCCGCGACCACGAACGGGAGCTGTACGGGCCGGTCGCGGAGCGGCTCGGGCGCCGGGTGCGGGCCCTGCACACGGCGTCGTTCTCCTTCGACTCCTCCTGGGAACAGCTGCTGTGGCTGATCGCCGGGCACGAGCTGCACGTGCTCGACGAGTTCGGCCGCCGGGACGCCGAGGCGGTCGTCGCGTACGTCCGCGAGCACCGGATCGACGCCCTGGACGTCACTCCCTCGTACGGGCGCCAGCTGGTGGACGCCGGGCTGCTGTCCGGCGACCGGCGGCCGCCGCTCTTCCTGCTGGGCGGGGAGGCGGTGCCCCCGGGCCTGTGGGCGGAGCTGCGCCGGGTGCCGGGCGTGGAGAGCGTCAACTACTACGGGCCGACGGAGTTCACGGTGGACGCGCTGGTCGCCCGCGTCGGCGACTGCCCCTCCCCGGTGGTGGGCCGTCCGCTGGACAACGCGCGGGCGTACGTCCTGGACGGCGGGCTGCGACCGGTGCCGCCGGGCGTTCCCGGTGAGCTGTACCTGGCCGGCGAGCAGAACGCGCGCGGCTACCTGGGCCGGTCCGCGCTGACCTCGCAGCGGTTCGTCGCCGACCCGTTGGGCGCTCCCGGCACCCGGATGTACCGGACGGGCGACCTGGCGCGGTGGCGGTCGGACGGCCTGCTGGAGTTCCTCGGCCGGACCGACGACCAGGTCAAGGTCCGCGGGTTCCGGGTGGAGCCCGGCGAGGTGGAGGCCGCGCTCGCCGCCCTGGACGGCGTGTCAGCGGCGGCGGTGCTGGTCCGCGAGGACCTGCCGGGGTCCCCGGGCACGCCCGAACTGGTCGGCTACGCGGTCTGCGCGTCGGCCGGACCGGAGGAGCTGCGCCGCCGGTTGGCGGAGCGGTTGCCCGAGCACCTGGTGCCCGCGGCCGTGGTGGTGCTGGCGGAACTGCCGGTCAACGTCAACGGGAAGCTGGACCGGGCCGCGCTGCCGGCGCCCCTGCTCCGGGCGGCGGGTGACTCACGGGCCCCGCGCGGCGCGGCCGAGGAGCGGGTGGCCTCGGTGTTCGCGGAGCTGCTGGGGCTGGCCGCGGTCGGCGCCGAGGACGACTTCTTCCGGCTCGGTGGGCACTCGCTGCTGGCGACCCGGCTCGTGGCACGCCTGCGGTCGAGCGGTACGGCCTGTTCGGTGCGGGACGTCTTCGAGTCGCGCACGGTCGCCGGGCTGGCCCGGCGACTGGCCGGGCGGTCCGGACCGGACCGCCCGGAACCGGTGGCCGCCGACCGGCCGGAGCGGCTGCCGATGGCGCTCGCGCAGGCCCGGCTGTGGTTCCTGGACCGGCTGGAGGGCCCCTCGGCCACCTACAACGTGCCGCTCGCCCTGGATCTGGACGGGCCCGTGGACGCAGCGGCCCTGCGGGCGGCGGTCGCCGACGTGGTGGCCCGGCACGAGGCGCTGCGCACCGTGTTCGGCGAGGACGCGCAGGGTCCGTACCAGCGGGTGCTGGAGCCGGAGGCGGTGCGGGTGCCGTTCTCGGTGGAGCCGGTGGAGCCGGACCTCGCCGGGGAGGCCCTCGACGCGGCGGTCGGGTACGTCTTCGACCTGGAGCGGGAACTCCCGGTCCGCGTCACCCTGATGTCGCAGTCGGCGTCGCGGCACGTGCTGCTGGTGCTGTTCCACCACATCGCGTCGGACGAGTGGTCGACGGGACCCTTCCTCGCCGATCTGGCGCAGGCCTACGCGGCCCGCTCGGCGGGCCGGGCGCCCCGGTTCGCACCGCTGCCCGTGCAGTACGCGGACTACGCGCTGTGGCAGCGCGAACTGCTCGGGGACGGCGCCGACCCGGCGTCGGTGGCCGCGCTCCAGACGGAGCACTGGCGCCGGACGCTCGCCGGGATCCCGACCGAACCGGCGCTGCCCGTGGACCGGGCCCGTCCGGCCGTGCCCTCGCACGCCGGACGGACGGTGACGGTGGGTCTGCCCGAGCACCTCGTGGCGGGGCTGGAGGCGTTGGCGGCCGGGGCGGGAACGACCCCGTTCGCCGTCGTGTCCGCCGCGGTGGCCGCGCTGCTGCACCGGCTGGGCGCGGGCGAGGACGTACCGCTGGGCTTCCCGGCGTCGGGGCGTTCGGCGCAGGTGCTGGAGCCGCTGGTCGGGTTCTTCGTGAACACCCTGGTGCTGCGGGCCGACCTGTCCGGGGACCCGGCGTTCACGGAGCTGCTGGCGCGGACCTCGCGGGCGGTGACCGGGGCGTTGGACCACGGCGACCTGCCCTTCGACGCGGTGGTCGAGGCGGTGGCCCCGGAGCGCTCGCTGTCGCGGCACCCGGTCTTCCAGACGATGGTGGCCTACGAGGGCGGGAGCGCGCCGTCGACCGACCTGTTCGGCCCGGCGGTCACCGCCGTCGAACGGCAGGTCGGCGCGGGCGCCGCCAAGTTCGACCTGGAGGTGCTCTTCCGGCGCAGGCCGGTCGGCATGACCTGCGGGATCCGCTACGCGGTGGACCTCTTCGACGAGTCCACGGTCATGGCGCTCGCGGGACGGCTGGTCCAGCTCCTCGACGCGGCCGCCGCCGACCCGTCGGTGCGTCTGTCGGCGATCCCGCTGATGCACGAGGCCGAGCGCGAGCGGGTGCTGCGCGGCTTCAACGACACGGCCGTCGCCCTCGACGGCCCCACCACCCTCGCCGACCTGGTCGAGTCCGGAGCCCAGGACACCCACGGCCCCGCCCTCGTCTTCGAAGGCGCCGAAACCTCCCGCCCCGCCTTCGAGGCGGCCGTCAACCGACTCGCCCGCCTCCTCATCAGCCGGGGCGTCGGCCCCGAGACCACGGTCGCCGTCGCCCTCCCCCGGTCCCCCCGGCTCCTCATCGCCCTGCACGCCGTCATCCGCGCCGGAGCCGCCTACCTCCCCCTCGACCTCACCCTCCCCGCCGACCGACTCGCGTACATGACGCGGACCGCCGGGGCGGTGTGCGTGCTGACCGACGGGGCGTCCGCGGCGTCCGTCCCCGCGGCCGGGGCGGCGACCGTCCTGCTGCTGGACGACGCGCGGACCACGGCCGAGCTGGCCGAGCTGGCGACCGGGCCGGTGGTGGACGCGGAGCGGACCGCGCCGCTGCTGCCCCGCCACCCCGCCTACCTCATCTTCACCAGCGGCTCCACCGGCCGACCCAAGGGCGTACTCGTCGAACACGAGGCGATCATCAACCGCCTCCAGTGGATGCAACACACCTACGCCCTCACCCCGGGCGACCGGGTCCTGCACAAGACCCCCACCGGCTTCGACGTCTCCGTCTGGGAACTCTTCTGGCCCCTCGCCCAAGGCGTCCCGCTCGTCATCGCCCGACCCGACGGCCACAAGGAACCCGACTACCTGGCCGACCTGATCAACGAACAGGCCGTCACCGTCTGCCACTTCGTGCCCTCCATGCTCGCCGCCTACCTCACCGACCACCACGCCGAGGACACCCCCGCCCTGCGCCTCGTCGTCTGCAGCGGCGAAGCCCTCACCACCGACCTCGTGGACCGTTTCCACGCGCACAACGCGCGCCACTGCGAGCTCGCCAACCTCTACGGGCCCACCGAGGCGGCCGTCGACGTCACCGCCATGACCACCGGCCCCGGGGCGCCACATCCCACGGCCCCGATCGGGACGCCGGTGTGGAACACCCGCACCTACGTCCTCGACCAGCACCTCAACCCCGTACCCCCGGGCACCCCCGGCGAGCTCTACCTCGCCGGCACCCAACTCGCCCGCGGCTACCACACCCGACCCCACCTCACCGCCGAACGCTTCACCGCCGACCCCCACGGACCCACCGGCACCCGCATGTACCGCACCGGAGACCTCGTCCGCCACACACCCGACGGCACCCTCCACTACCTCGGACGCACCGACCACCAGATCAAACTCCGCGGACTGCGCATCGAACCCACCGAAATCGAAACCACCCTCACCACCCACCCCCACCTCACCCACACCACCGTCCAACTCCGCGAAGACACCCCGGGTGTGCAGCACCTGGTGGCGTACGTGGTGCCGACCGCAGGCGGGACGGCGCCGGAACCGGCGGAGCTGCGGGCCTGGGCCGCGGACCGGTTGCCCGAGTACATGGTCCCGAGCTTCTTCGTGCCTTTGGCCGAGCTGCCCCTGTCGCCCAACGGAAAGCTCGACCGGGCCGCCCTGCCCGCGCCGTCGGTGCCCGCGGCCACCGCCGCGCGGGCTCCGCGCGATGCCCGCGAGGAGATCGCCGCGGGCGTCTTCGCCGACGTCCTGGGGCGGCAGGCGGTGGGCCCCGACGACGACTTCTTCGCACTCGGCGGACACTCGCTGCTGGCGGCCCGGCTGGCCGCCCGGCTGGCACGGGCCCTGGGCGGCGACTGCGCCGTGCGCGACGTCTTCGCGCTGCGCAGCCCGGCCCGGCTCGCCGCCCACCTCGCCGGGCACGGCGCCGGGGCCGGTGGCGGGGTGCCGCGCCCGGAGCTGGGCACGGCCCCCGCACGGCGCGCACCGCGGCCGCCGCTGTCCCACGCGCAGCACCGGCTGTGGCTGCTGGACGCGGTCCGCGGCCCCGGCACGGTCTACAACGTGCCGCTGGCGGTGCGGTTGCGCGGCTCGGTGGACCCCGTGGTGCTGCGGGCGGCGGTCGCCGACCTCGCGGACCGGCACGAGGTGCTGCGCACGGTGATCGCCGAGCACGAGGGCGAGCCGTACCAGCGCGTGCTGCCGGCCGGGACGCCCGTGGTGCCGGTGGAGGTGCGCGAGGTCACCGCCGACCGGGTGGCCGCGGCGGCCGTCGCGGCCGGTGGGCACGTCTTCGACCTCCAGCGGGAGGTCCCGCTGCGGGTCACCCTGCTGCGCACCGCTGCGGACGACGCCGTGCTGTTGGTGCTGCTGCACCACATCGCCACCGACGAGGCGTCGGCGGGCCCGCTGCTGGCCGATCTGGCGCAGGCCTACGCGGCCCGCTCGGCGGGCCGGGCCCCCCGGTTCGAGCCGCTGCCCGTGCAGTACGCGGACTACGCGCTGTGGCAGCGCGAACTGCTGGGCGACGTCACCGATCCGGCGTCGGTGGCGGCGGCGCAGGCCGCGTACTGGCGGGGGGCCCTGGCGGGGCTGCCGGCCGAGGTGGCCCTGCCGACCGACCGGCCCCGGCCCGCCGTGCCGACGTACCGGGGTGACGTGGTCGCGTTCGAGGTGCCGGCCGAGACGGTGGACGGACTGCTGCGGCTGGCCCGGGCGACCGGCGCCACCCCCTTCATGGTGCTGCACGCCGCGGTGGCCGCCCTGTTGCACCGGCTGGGCGCGGGCGAGGACGTCCCGCTCGGCAGCCCGGTGTCGGGGCGGTCCGGGGCGGAGCTCGACGGGCTGGTCGGGTTCTTCCTGAACACGCTGGTCCTGCGCACGGACCTGTCCGGCGACCCCGGCTTCGGCGATCTCGTCGCCCGGGTCCGGGACGTGGCCCTGGCCGCCTTCGCCCACGCCGATCTTCCGCTGGAGGCCGTGGTCGAGGCGGTGGGCCCGGAGCGTTCGCGTGCACGGAACCCCCTGTTCCAGACGATGGTGACCTACCACTCGGCGCCGCAGGAGCCCGCGGCGGAGCTCCTCGGCGTGCCCGCGCAGGAGTTCCCGGTCGAGACCGGCGGTGCCAAGGTGGACCTGGAGCTGGCCTTCGGCACGCTCCGGCCCGGCTCCGGCTTCGAGGGCGGAATCCGCTACGCGGCGGACCTCTTCGACGCGTCGACGGTGGTGACGCTGGCCGGGCGGCTGGTGCGGCTGCTGGGCGCGGTGGCCGCGGACCCGTCGGTGCGGCTGTCGGCGCTCCCCGTCCTGGACGAGGCCGAGCGCGAGCGGGTGCTGCGCGGCTTCAACGACACCGCCGTCGCCCTCGACGGCCCCGCGACCCTCGCCGACCTGGTCGAGGCCGGAGCCCACGACGCCCACGGCCCCGCCCTCGTCTTCGAAGGCACCGACACTTCCCGCCCCGACTTCGAAGCGGCCGTCAACCGACTCGCCCGCCTCCTGATCCTCCGAGGGGTCGGCCCCGAGACCACGGTCGCCGTCGCACTGCCCCGGTCCCCCCGGCTCCTCATCGCCCTGCACGCCGTCATCCGGGCCGGAGCCGCCTATCTCCCCCTCGACCTCACCCTCCCCGCCGACCGACTCGCGTACATGCTGGACACGGGAGCCCCGGTGCTCACGCTGACGGACGCGGTCGGCTGGCAGCTGCTGCCGACGGGGCCGGACGTCCCCGCGGTGGTCCTGGACTCGGCCGCGGTGGCCCGGGAGCTCGACGGGCTCCGCGGGGATCCGGTGGTGGACGCGGAGCGGACCGCGCCGCTGCTGCCCCGCCACCCCGCCTACCTCATCTTCACCAGCGGCTCCACCGGGCGACCCAAGGGCGTACTCGTCGAACACGAGGCGATCATCAACCGCCTCCAGTGGATGCAGCACACCTACGCCCTCACCCCGGGCGACCGGGTCCTGCACAAGACCCCCACCGGCTTCGACGTCTCCGTCTGGGAACTCTTCTGGCCCCTCGCCCAAGGCGTCCCGCTCGTCATCGCCCGACCCGACGGCCACAAGGAACCCGACTACCTCAACGCGCTCATGCGCGAACAGGCCGTCACCGTCTGCCACTTCGTACCTTCCATGCTCGCCGCCTACCTCACCGACCACCCCATCGAGAGCGCCTCCGCGCTGCGCCTCGTCGTCTGCAGCGGCGAGGCCCTCACCGCCGACCACACCGAGCGCTTCCACGCGCACAACGCGCGGGGCGCGGTGCTCGCCAACCTCTACGGGCCCACCGAGGCGGCCGTCGACGTGACGGCCCACACCGCGGACGCGGCCGGTGGCCCGGGCACCGTGCCGATCGGGACGCCGGTGTGGAACACCCGCACCTACGTCCTGGACCAGCACCTCAACCCCGTACCCCCGGGCACCCCCGGCGAGCTCTACCTCGCCGGCACCCAACTCGCCCGCGGCTACCACACCCGACCCCACCTCACCGCCGAACGCTTCACCGCCGACCCCCACGGACCCACCGGCACCCGCATGTACCGCACCGGAGACCTCGTCCGCCACACACCCGACGGCACCCTCCACTACCTCGGACGCACCGACCACCAGATCAAACTCCGCGGACTGCGCATCGAACCCACCGAAATCGAAACCACCCTCACCACCCACCCCCACCTCACCCACACCACCGTCCAACTCCGCGAAGACACCCCGGGGATCCGTCGTCTGGTCGCCTACGTGGTGCCCGTCGAGGGCCGCGCCGTGGACGTCGCGGAGCTGCGGGCCCTGGCGGCCGCGCGGCTGCCCGAGTACATGGTCCCGGCGGTGTTCGTGACGCTGGAGGAGCTGCCGCTGTCGGCCAACGGGAAGCTCGACCGGGCCGCCCTGCCCGCGCCCCCGGCGCCGCCGGCGGCGGTCCGTGCGGCGACCGCGGTCCTGGACGCGGCGGCCGCGAGCCCGGCGGGTGCGCCCGTGGACGTGCTGCGGGCGCTGATCGCCGAGGTGTTGGGGCTGCCCGCGGTCGGCCCGGACGACGACTTCTTCGAGTTGGGCGGCGACAGCATCGTCTCCATCCGCCTGGTGGGCCTGGCCCGCAAGGCAGGGCTGACCATCTCGGCCCGGCAGGTGTTCCAGCAGCCCACCCCGGCCGCGCTGGCCTCGGTCGCCGCCCGGCGGGACACGGCTCCGGAGCGGGCCGCGCGGGGCGCGGACGGCGGGCCGGGCCCGCTGCCGCTGCCGCCGGTGGCCCAGTGGCTGGCACGGCGCGGTGGACCGTTCGCCTCGTTCGCGCAGGCCCGGCTGGTACGGCTGCCGGTCGGCGCCGACCGCGAGGTGCTGCGGGCCGCGCTCCAGGCGGTGCTGGACCACCACGACGGACTGCGCCAGACGTTGACGGTGTCCCGGCCCGGGGTGTGGAGCGCCGAGGTCCGGCCGGTCGGCGCGGTGGGCGCCGCGACGGTGCTGGAGACGGTCGACGCGGCCGGGCTCGACGAACCGGAGCTGCGGGAGCTGCTGGCGGCGGAGTCGGGCCGGGTGTCGGGGATGCTCGATCCCGAGTCCGGGGCGGTGCTGCGGGCGATCCACTTCGATCGCGGTCCGCTCGCCACGGGCCGACTGCTGCTGGCCGCACACCACTTGGTCGTGGACGAGGTGTCCTGGCAGATCCTGCTGCCGGACCTGCGGGCCGCGTACGAGTCGGTGGAGGCGGGCCGGGCCCCGACCCTGGAGCCGGTGGCGACCTCGCTGCGGACCTGGACGACGCATCTGCTGGCCGAGGCCCAACATCCGAGGCGTACGGCCGAGTTGGAGCACTGGCTGGCCGCGTCCCGAGCGGCCCGACCGCTGCTGGCGCACCGCGCGCTGGACCCGCGCAGCGACACGGTCTCGACGGCCGGATCGCTCACCGTGACGGCCTCGGCCGGGCGCACCGCCCCGCTGCTGCGCGAGGTGCCGGCGGCCTTCCACGGCACCGTCGGAGACGCCCTGTTGACCGCGCTGGCGCTGGCCGTCGGAGATCTGGCGGCCCGGCGCGGGCTGCCCGGCGGTGACGGCTTCACGGTGGACCTGGAGGGCCACGGCCGGGAGCAGGAACTGCTCGCGGGCGCGGACCTGACCCGCACGGTGGGTTGGCTCACGGCCATCCACCCGCTGCGGGTGACGGCCCGCTCGTACGACCCGGCGGGCGTGCTCGCCGGGCGGGACGACCCGGGCGCAGCGCTGAAGGAGGTCAAGGAGCTGCTGCGGCAGGTCCCGGACGGCGGGATCGGTGCGGGCCTGCTGCGGTACGCGAACCCGGCGACGGCCCGGTTGTTCGACCGGGAAGACGCGCCGACGCCCGAAGTGCTGTGGAACTACCTCGGCCGGCAGACCGGTACGGCGGGCTCCGACTGGGGCCCCGCGGCCGAGGGCGACGCCCTCGCGGCCCGGCCGGATCCGCTGCTCCCGCTCTCGCACCCGGTGGAGATCACCACCGGGATCGGTGACGGCCCCGACGGGCCGGAGCTGACCGCGACGTTCACGTGGGCCGGCGACGCCGTGGCCCGGGACGCCGTGGAGGAACTGGCGGACGGCTTCCTGTCCGCCGTCGACGCGCTGGCCGCTTGGGCGGCGCACGGCACCACCGGGGGGCACACCCCCTCGGACCTCGACCTGGTCGACCTCGACCAGGACCAGATCACGATGCTCGAAGACATGTGGAGGGCCCAGCAGTGACCCAGGCTCGAATAGCGGACGTGCTCCCGCTGTCCCCCTTGCAGCAGGGCATGCTGTTCCACTCGCTGTACGACGGGGCCGCCCCGGACGTGTACACGGTGCAGGTGTCCGTCTCGCTGACGGGTCCGGTGGACGCGGAGCGGCTGGAGCGTGCGGGCGCCGCCCTGCTGGAGCGCCACCCCAACCTGCGGTCCGGTTTCTGGCACGAGGGGGTGCCGCAGCCGGTGCAGTTCGTACCGGCCGGGGTGTCCTTCGCGCTGGACCGGGTGGACCTGGCCGACGACCCGTCCGCCTCGGCGGTGCGCCGGGTGGAACACGCCGAGCTGAACCGCCGGTTCGAGCTGCACCGGCCGCCCCTGCTGCGGTTGCTGCTGGCCCGGCGCGGGCCGGACGACCACCTGTTGGTGGTGACGGTGCACCACATCCTGGTCGACGGCTGGTCGATGCCGCTGCTCGTCGGGGACCTGCTGGCGTTGTACGAGGCCGACGGCGGGCCGGGCGGTCCGGCCGAAGTGCGCCCGTACCGGGACTACTTGCGCTGGTTGAAGAACCAGGACGCACCGGCCGCCGAACGCGCCTGGCGCGGCGCGCTGAGCGCCCTGGACGGGCCGACGCTGGTCGCCGCGGCGGACGCGGGGCGCACGGCGGTGCGGCCCGGCGTGCACCGGCTGGAGCTGACCGCCGACGCGACCGCCCGGCTGACGGCGGCCGCGCGTCGGCTGGGCACCACGCCGAGCACCCTGGTGCAGGTCGGCTGGGGGCTGCTGCTGGGCTCGCTGACCGGGCGGGACGACGTGGTGTTCGGTCTGACGGTGTCGGGGCGGCCGGAAGAGCTGCCCGGGGTCGAGTCGATGGTGGGGCTGTTCATCACCACGGTGCCCGTGCGGCTCGCGGCCCGCCCGTGGGAGGGCGTGGGCGCGCTCGTGCGGCGGTTCCGGGACGAGCAGAACGCCCTGCTGGCCCACCACCACCTGGGGTTGCGGCTGATCCAGAAGCAGGCGGGCGGCGGCGAGCTCTTCGACACGCTGGTCGTCGTGGAGAACTACCCCGTGGACCCGTCGGCCCGACCGGCGCTGTCCGACGGGGTGCGGGTGGCCGGGGTGGAGGCCCGCGACGGCACGCACTACCCGCTGACGCTGGCGGTGAACCTGGACGAGCGGGCCGAGCTGGCCGTGGAGTACCGGCCGGACCTGTTCGACGCGCGGACCGCGGCCCTGCTCGCGCGGCGCCTGGCCACGGTGCTGGAGCAGCTGGCCGGGGACCCGGAGCTGCCGGTGGGCGCGCTGCGCCTGCTCGCGGCGGACGAGCCCGCGGCGGTGCGGGCGGGGCTGCGGGGGCCGCAGTGCCCGGCGGAGCCCGGGACGGTGGCGGACCGGTTCGCGGAGCGGGCCGCCGCGACGCCGCGGGCGTGCGCGATCGTCGCGGGGGCCGAGCGGCTGACCTTCGGGGAGCTGGACGCCCGCGTGGACGCGCTGGCGGCGCTGCTCGCGGTGCGCGGGGTCGGGCCCGAGGACGTGGTGGCGCTGGCGGTGCCCCGGTCGGTCGACGCCGTCGCGGCCCTCCTGGCGGTGCTGCAGGTGGGGGCCGCGTACCTGCCGCTCGACCTGGACCACCCGGCGGAGCGCCTCGCGGTGATGCTGGAGCACGCCCGTCCGGCGTGCGTGCTGACCACCACGGCGGGGCTGGCGCTGCTGCCCTCCGGCGAGGGCTCCGGCCCGGAGCGGGTGCTGCTCGACGCCCCGGAGAGCGCGGACCCTGCGGGCCCGGCCGGGGCGCGGCCGACGACGGTCCGGGTGCGGCCCGAGCACCCGGCCTACGTGATCTACACGTCGGGGTCGACGGGTGTGCCGAAGGGGGTCGTGGTGACCCACGGCGGTCTGTCGGCGCTGTACGCCCACCACGCGCGGGAGGTCTTCGGACCGGCGGCGGCCGCGGTCGGCGGGCGCCGGCTGCGCGCGCTGCACACGGCCTCGTTCTCCTTCGACACCTCGTGGGAGCAGTTGTTCTGGCTGGTGCTCGGGCACGAGCTGCACGTCCTGGACGAGTCGGAGCGCCGCGACGCCGAGTTCACGGTGCGCTACGTGCGCGAGCGGCGGATCGACGCGCTGGACGTGACCCCCACGCACGCGCAGGCGCTGGTGGAGTGCGGCCTGCTGGACCGGGACGCGCACCGGCCGGGGCTGCTGCTGCTCGGCGGCGAGGGCGTCCCGGACGCCCTGTGGCGGCAGGTGCGGGACGCGCCGGGAGTGATGTCGGTAAACCTGTACGGGCCCACCGAGTACACGGTGGACGCGCTGGCGGCCGATCTGTCGGCGTCGCCGACGCCGATCGTGGGGCGTCCGATCGGGAACACGGCCGCGTACGTGCTGGACGGTGCGCTGCGCCCGGTGCCCGGCGGGACGCCGGGCGAGCTGTACCTGGCGGGGGCCGGTGAGGCGCGCGGCTACCTGCGCCGTCCCGCGACGACGGCGACGCGGTTCGTCGCCGACCCGTTCGCCGACGGCGGCGGCCGCATGTACCGCACCGGAGACCTGGTGCGGCTGCGTCCGGACGGGGAGTTGGAGTTCCTCGGGCGCGCCGACGACCAGGTCAAGATCCGCGGGCACCGCGTGGAACCGGCGGAGGCGGAGGCGGCGCTGGCCGCGCTGGAGGGGGTGGCGTCGGCGGCGGTGGTGGTCCGCGAGGACGTCCCGGGCGTACGGCGGTTGGTGGGCTACGTGACCGGCGGCGTCGATCCGGAGCGGGCGCGCGAGCTGCTGGCGCAGCGGCTGCCGGAGTACCTGGTGCCCTCCGCCGTCGTGGCGTTGGCGGCCCTCCCGGTGACCGTGAACGGAAAGCTGGACCGGGCGGCGCTTCCGGCGCCGGTGATCGCCGGCCGGGCCGCGTCGCGTCCGCCGCGCGGGGCCCGCGAGGAGGCCCTGTGCACGGTCTTCACCGAGGTGCTCGGGGTGGAACGGGTGGGCGCGGACGACGACTTCTTCGCGCTCGGCGGCGACAGCATCGTCTCGATCCGGCTGGTGGCACGGGCCCGCAAGGAGGGGCTGCTGCTCTCCCCGCGCGACGTGTTCGAGCTGCGGACCCCGGCCCGGCTGGCGACCCGCGCCGGTGCGGCCGCCGCCGGGACCGGGCCGGAGTCCGGCTCCGGGTTCCTGGCGGGCACGGGCCCGCTGGTGGAGCTGACGGACGCCGAACGGGCCGTACTGGACTCCGAGTTCCCCTCCGTCGAGGAGGTGCTGCCGCTGGCTCCGCTCCAGGAGGGCCTGTACTTCCACGCCCGGTACGACGACCGGGCACTGGACGTGTACCTGATGCAGAACTTCGTGGAGCTGCTCCACGAGGTGGACGCGGCCGCCCTGCGGGAGGCCTTCGAGGCGCTGCTGGGCCGCCACCCGCACCTGCGTGCCGGGTTCTGGCACGAGGGGCTCGCGCACCCGGTGCAGGTGGTGCCGGCCGCGTGGGAGCTGCCGTGGCGGGAGCTGGACTGGTCGCACCTGGACCGGGCCGGGCAGGACGCGGCGCTGCGGGAGTTCTCGCTGGCGGACGCGGCGACCCGGTTCGACCTTGCGGCCCCGCCGTTGGTGCGGGTGGCGCTGGTGCGGATGGCCGCGGACCGGTGGGTGCTGTGCGTGACCCAGCACCACGTCCTGACCGACGGCTGGTCGGAGTCGCTGTTCTTCGAGGAGCTGTTCGCGCTGTACGGGGCGGCCCGCGGGTCCGGGACCGGTCCGCGGCCCGCGGCTCCCTACCGGGACTACCTGCGCTGGCTGGCCGCGGTCGACTCCGACGAGGCGCTGCGCGCCTGGCGGAGCCATCTGGCGGGCCTGGACGGCGGCACGCTGGTGGCGGAGGCGGACCCGACCCGTCCCCCGGTGACGGCCGAGGTCGTCGACCTGTCGTTGGACGAGGCGTCCAGCGACCGGCTGCGGGCCTTCGCGCGGGGCGCCGGGATCACCCTCAACACGGTGTTGTCGACGGCCTGGGCGATGGCGTTGGCCTCGATGACGGGCCGGGACGACGTGGTGTTCGGCGCCACCGTCTCGGGGCGTCCGGCGGGGCTGCCGGGGGTGGACCGGATGATCGGCATGTTCATGAACACGCTGCCCTTCCGGGTCACGTTGCGCGCCCCGGAGCCCGTGCGCGACCTGCTGGTGCGGGTGCAGGCCGAGCACGCGGAGCTGCTGCCCCACCACTACACGGGGCTGGGTCCCATCCAGCGGGCCTCCGGCATCGGGCAGCTCTTCGACACCCTGTACGTGTTCCGCAACACGCCGCTCGACGACTCCGCCCGCGAGGCGGCCGTCGCCGAGCACCAGATCGGCTGGACGCACAGCGTCGACGGAACCCACTACCCGCTGACCCTCGCGGTCACCCCGGGCCGGGCCCTGGAGCTGACCCTCGCCTACCGGCCCGACCTGTACGACGCCGCGACGGCCCGCGCCCTCGCGGACCGGCTCGCCCACCTGGTGCGCGGGATCGTCGAGGACCCTTCGGCCCCGGTGGGCCGCCTGGACACGCTGTCGGCGCCCGAGCGGCTCGCCCTGTTGGAGCTGGGCGACGACACCGGGCACCGCTTCCCCGACGTGTCGGTGGCCGACCTGTTCGCCGAGCAGGTCGCCCGGACCCCCGGGGAGACGGCGCTGGTCTTCGAGGACGAGCAGCTGAGCTACGCCGAACTGGACGCACGGGCCGACCGGTTGGCGCGGGCGCTGCGGGCCCGCGGCGCCGGGCCGGAGCGGGTGGTGGCCCTGGGGCTGCCCCGCTCGGCGGACTTCGTCGTCGCGCTGTTCGCCGTGCTCAAGACGGGGGCCGCGTACCTGCCGCTGGACCTGGACCACCCGGTGGAGCGGCTGGCGGCGATGGTCGAGGACGCCGGGCCGCTGTGCCTGGTGACCTCGGGCGCGGTGGCCGGGCGGGTCCCGGAGGTGGCCGGGGTGCCGCTGCTGGCACTGGACGCGCCGTCCGTCGTCGCCGAGTTGGCGGCGCTGCCCGCCACCCCCCTCACCGAGGGGGAGCTGACGGGGCGGCGCGACGGCCGGCACCCGGCGTACGTGATCTACACCTCGGGGTCCACCGGGCGCCCCAAGGGCGTGGTGGTGCCGTACTCGGGGCTGACGAACATGCTCGCCAACCACCGGGAGCGGATCTTCGACCCGGCCGTGAAGCTGGCCGGCGGGCGCCGCATGCGGGTGGCGCACACCGTGTCCTTCGCCTTCGACATGTCGTGGGAGGAGTTCTTCTGGCTGGTCGACGGGCACGAGGTGCACGTCATCGGCGAGGAGCTGCGGCTGGACCCGGCGGCGCTGACCGCGCACTACGACCGCGTCGGCATCGACGTCGTCAACGTCACCCCGTCCTACGGTCAGCAGCTCGTGGACGCCGGGCTGCTGGACGCCGGACGGCACCGGCCCGCGCTGTTCCTGCTCGGCGGCGAGGCCGTCCCGGACTCCCTGTGGACGCTGCTGGCGGACACCGGGGGCACCATGGCCTACAACCTGTACGGACCGACCGAGTACACCATCAACGCCCTGGGCGCCGACGTCGCGGACAGCGCCCGGTCCTGCGTGGGCCGACCCATCCACAACACCCGCGCCTACGTGGTGGACGGCGCGCTGCGACCGGTGCCGCAGGGCGTGCCGGGCGAGCTGTACCTGGCCGGTGCGGGCCTGGCCCGCGGCTACCTGGGGCGGCCCGCGCTGACGGCGGAGCGGTTCGTCGCCGATCCCTTCGGCGCGCCCGGCACGCTGATGTACCGCACCGGCGACCTGGTGCGCTGGCGGGCCGACGGCGGTCTGGACTACCTGGGGCGCGCCGACGACCAGGTCAAGATCCGTGGCTTCCGCATCGAGTTGGGCGAGATCGAGTCGGTGTTGGCCGGGCTGGACGAGGTGGCCGCCGCGGCGGTGGTCGTGCACACCGGTGCGACGGGCGTCAAGCGCCTGGTCGCCTACACGGTGCCCGCCACCGGTACGGCCGCCGGTGGCGACCGGGCC
The DNA here is from genome assembly GCF_042730635.1 of Streptomyces sp. NPDC059917. Classification (NCBI taxonomy): domain Bacteria; kingdom Bacillati; phylum Actinomycetota; class Actinomycetes; order Kitasatosporales; family Streptomycetaceae; genus Streptomyces; species Streptomyces sp. NPDC059917. Next base: position 11,730 of record NZ_JBHWLC010000074.1, on the reverse strand, counting down.
GCGCTGCGGGCCCGGCTGGCGCGGGCGCTGCCCGAGTACATGGTCCCGGCGGCCTTCGTCGAGGTGGCCGCGCTGCCGCTGACGGTCAACGGCAAGACGGACCGGGCGGCCCTGCCCGAGCCCGACTTCGGCGACGGCGGCGGCCGGGCGCCCGGTGACGCCCGCGAGGAGCTGCTGGCGGGCCTGTTCGCCGAGCTGCTGGGCCTGGAACGGGTCGGCGTGGAGGACAATTTCTTCGCGCTGGGCGGGCATTCGCTGCTCGCGATGCGCCTGGTCGGCCGGATCCACGCCGAGCTGGGCGTGCGCGTCCAGGTGGGGGCGGTGATGGCCGCGCCGACCGTCGCCGACCTCGCGGCCCGGATCGCCGGGGACTCGCGCGACGACGCGCTGCGGGTGCTGCTGCCGCTGCGCGAACGGGGCGCGGGGGCGCCGCTGTTCTGCTTCCACCCGGCGTCGGGCTTCGCCTGGCAGTACGCGGGGCTGCTGCGCCACCTGGACGCGGACCGGCCGGTGTACGGGCTCCAGTCGCCCGGCCTGGCCGGGGAGCTGCCGGACGTCGTGGACGTGGCCGCGCTCGCCGAGCTGTACCTCGCGCAGATCCGCACGGTGCAACCGCAGGGCCCGTACCACTTCCTGGGCTATTCCTTCGGCGGGACCGTCGCCCACACCCTGGCCGCCGCGCTCCAGGAGCGCGGCGAGGAGGTGGCCTTCCTGGGCCTGCTCGACGCCTGTCCGCCGGAGGTCGAGGACTGGTCCTACGCGGACGCCCCCGACTGGCGGGAGCGGCTGGAGCGGGAGGAGTCCGGGTTCCTGCTGTCGGTGGCCGGCCTGGACGCGGGCGGGGACGGCGCTCCCGTGGACCGGGAGGAGCGGATCGCCGCGGTGCGCGACAGCCGCGGGCTGCTCGCCGGGTTCGACGAACGCCTCCTCGACGCGATCGTCTCCGTGAACGTGCACTGCGTACGTCTGCTGTCGCGCAGCCGGAGCCGGCGCTACCGCGGTGACGTGCTGTTCTTCACCGCCGCCCGGACCACGCCCGAGGACCAGGCACCGGCCCTGGTGTGGCCGCCCTACCTGGACGGGCGCCTGGAGGAGCACGTCCTGGACCTCGGTCACGACGAGCTGATGTCCCCGGCCGCCCTGGCGGTGACCGGGCCGCTCGTGGCCCGGGCGTTGTCCGACGCGGCGGCGCGGGCGGGCGGGAGCACCCGGCGCGCTCCGGCCGCCGGCTGATCGCACGCCCCGGGCACCCGGGCACCGTTCCGGGTGCCCGGGGCCCGGAGCCCCGTACACACCCGCACACCCGCACACCTGAAGTTGACATGACCTTGGAGGACCAGATGCCTGAAGCCGCAGCCCCTGGGCAGCCGCGGCTCGCGGGCCGGATCGCTTTCGTGACCGGCGCCGGCAGCGGCATCGGCGAGGCCGTCGCCCGCGCGCTGTACGCCCGGGGGGCCTCGGTCGCCGCCACCGACCTGCGCGGCGCGGCCGTCGCCGACCTCGCCGCGTCGCTGACCGGCCGCACCGGGCGGACCGGCCGCTTCCTGCCGCTGACCCTGGACGTGGCCGATCCGGACGCGGTGCGCGCCGCCGCGGCCGAGGCCACCGCCGCCCTCGGGCCCGTGGACGTCCTCGTGAACGTGGCCGGCGTCCTGCACACCGGACCGGTGGCCACGACCGAAGACGGCTCCTGGGCCCGGCTGTTCGCGGTGAACGCCGCCGGAGTGTTCCACACCGCCCGGGAGCTCGCGCCGTCGATGGCCGGGCGCGGGCGCGGCAGCATCGTCACCGTCGCCTCCGACGCCGCGGGCGTACCGCGCGTCGGCATGGCCGCCTACGCCGCTTCGAAGGCGGCCGCCGTGATGTTCACCAAGTGCCTGGGGCTGGAGTACGCGCGCAGCGGGGTCCGCTGCAACGTGGTCGCGCCCGGGGCCACCGACACCGCGATGCAACGCTCGCTGTGGGAGGGCGACGAGGTGCCCCTCCAGCTGCTGGAGGGGGATCCGGCGCGCTACCGGCACGCGATCCCGCTGGGCCGGATCGCCGACCCGGCCGACGTCGCCGAGGCCGTCTGCTTCCTCGTCTCGGACGAGGCCCGGCACATCACGATGCAGCAGCTGTACGTGGACGGTGGTGCGTCCCTGCGCTGACCGGCCCCGCCCGAACCCCTTCCGCCCGACCCGAACACCCCCGTCCCGCCCCCGTCCAGAGGAGTCACCGTGCCGACGGTCCGCCCGGTCGCCGCACCCCACGCGTCCCCCCTGTCCCCCCTCTCCCACGCCCCGGCGGCCCCCGCCGCCGCCGTCGCGCACCCCGCCGTCGGCGCCGCCACCGCGCTGCTCGACGCCTACCGGCCCGGGGACCGCTTCCTGTCCACGCCCACCCGCACCCTGCTGGCCGAAGGCGTCCTCCTCGACGTCCCGCACGGCGGCGGCCCGTTGCCCGCCCGGGTCGACTCCGTGCTCGCCGCGGCCCGTCAGAACGGGGCGGAGCACCTGGTGATCGGTGCGATCCCGTTCGACGCGGACCGCCCCGCCGCGCTCGTCGTGCCGCGCACCGTGCGCAGCGGGCCGCCGCTCGTCAGCGACCCCCTGGTGGGGCTCCCACCGGGCGAACCCGACGGCGGGGGCTGGACGGTGACCGAGGAGCCCTCCGCCGAGGCGTACGGGCGGGCCGTCGCCGCGGCGGTGGCCCGGATGCGCGCCGGGGGGCTGGAGAAGGTCGTCCTCGCGCGGACCCTGGAGCTGGTCGGGGCCGGGCGGGAGCCCGAGCCGGCCGCGCTGCTGGGCCGGCTCGCGCGGCACGACCCCGGCGGCTACGCCTTCGCGCTGCCGACGGGTCCCGGCCGCACCCTGCTGGGGGCCAGCCCGGAGCTGCTGGTCTCCCGCCGCGGTGGTGCGCTGGTCGCCAATCCGCTCGCCGGATCGGTGCCGCGCAGCGCGGACCTGGCCGAGGACGTGCGCCGGGCCGCGGGTCTGCTGGAGTCGGCCAAGGACCTGCACGAGCACGCGGTGGTCGTGGACGGGGTCCGCGCGGCGATGGCTCCGTACTGCTCGGAGCTGGCCGTGCCGGAGCGGCCGACGCTGGTGCGCACCGCCGCGATGTGGCACCTGTCGACCACGGTGACCGGTCGGCTCGCCGACCCGCGGACCACGGCCCTGGACGTGGCCTGCGCCCTGCACCCGACGCCCGCCGTGTGCGGCACCCCGGCCGCCGAGGCGCGCCGCGCCATCGCCGCGCTGGAACCCTTCGACCGCGGGTTCTTCACCGGAGTCGTCGGCTGGCAGGACGCCGGTGGCGACGGGGAGTGGGTGGTCACCCTGCGCTGCGCGGAGGCCTTCGAGGACCGGCTGCGCCTCTACGCGGGTGCCGGGGTGGTGGCCGCTTCGGACGCGGCGGCGGAGACCGCGGAGACGGCCGCGAAGTTCGTCACCTTCCTGCGCGCCGTGGGGGCCTCGCTGTGAGCGCCGTCGATGCGCCCATGTGGCCGGTGGAGTTCGCCGAGCGGTACCGGGCCGCCGGGCACTGGCGCGGCGAGACCCTCGGCGGGATGCTGCGCGAGCGGGCCGCCGCCCATCCGGACCGGGTGGCCGTGGTCGACCCCGGGGACGGCCCGGACGGGGTCCGCCGGGTCTGGACGTACGGCGAGCTGGACGTCCGGGCCGACCGGATGGCCGCCGGGTTCACCGCCCGCGGGATCGCCGCCGGGGACAAGGTCGTCGTCCAGCTCCCCAACACGGCCGAGTTCTTCGAGGTGGTCTTCGCCCTCTTCCGGATCGGGGCGCTCCCGGTGTTCGCGCTGCCCGCGCACCGGCAGGCGGAGATCGGCTACTTCTGCTCCTTCACCGGCGCCGTCGCCTACGTCGGGCCCGGCCTGCTGGCCGGATTCGACCACCGGGAGCTGGCGGCCGCCGTGCGCGCCGGGGCGCCCGGGCTGCGGCACGTGTTCGTCGCGGACCCGGACCCGGGTCCCTTCACCGCGCTCGCGGACGTGCCCGTCGATGCGGCGGCGGGCGGACCGGTGACGGGTCCTGGAGCCGGTCCGTCCCCCGGGGACGTCGCGTTCCTTCAGCTGTCCGGGGGGAGTACGGGCGTGCCCAAGCTGATCCCGCGCACCCACGACGATTACGTTTACTCGGTGCGGGCATCCAATCCGATTTGCGGGGTGGGCGAGGACTCCGTCTACCTGGTGGCGCTGCCCGCCGCCCACAACTTCCCGCTGTCCTCCCCCGGCTCGCTCGGCGCCCTGTACGCGGGCGCTCGGGTGGTGCTGTGCCCGCGCCCCGCGCCCGAGACGGCCTTCGCCCTGATCGAGCGGGAGGGGGTGACCATCACCGGGCTGGTACCGCCGCTGGCCCTGCTGTGGACCGAGGCGGCCGCCTCGACGGAGCACGACCTGAGCAGTCTCGACGTCCTGCTGGTCGGCGGCGCCAAGTTCTCCGCGGAGGCCGCGCGCCGGGTCGGTCCGGCGCTCGGCTGCCGCCTCCAGCAGGTGTTCGGCATGGCGGAGGGGCTGGTCAACTACACCCGCCTCGACGATCCCGAGGAGTGGGTGACCGGCACCCAGGGCCGCCCGATCTCCCCCGACGACGAGATCCGCATCGTCGACGACGAGGACCGCGAGGTGGCTCCGGGCGCCACGGGCCACCTGCTCACCCGGGGTCCGTACACGATCCGCGGCTACTGGCGGGCCCCCGAGCACAACGCCCGTTCCTTCACCGCGGACGGCTTCTACCGCACCGGGGACGTCGTCCGGGCGCTGCCGAGCGGGCACCTGGTGGTGGAGGGCCGGGCCAAGGACCAGATCAACCGGGGCGGCGAGAAGATCGCCGCCGAGGAGGTGGAGAACCACCTCCTGGCCCACCCGGCCGTCCACGACGCGAACGTGGTCGCCGAGCCGGACGCCTACCTCGGCGAGCGGACCTGTGCGTACGTGGTCCTGCGCGAGGGGGCGGGCCCGCTGCGGCCCGCCGCCGTGAAGGGCTTCCTGCGCGGCCGGGGGCTGGCGGGCTACAAGATCCCGGACCGGGTCGAGTTCGTCACCGCCTTCCCCACCACGGGCGTCGGCAAGGTCTCCAAGAAGGACCTGCGCGCGACGGCGGCCGAGGCCCCGCCCGCAGCCCTCCCCGCACCCGCACCGTCCCCCTCCCCCGAGCGCACCGCCCCCACCGAAACGGAACGCACTTCATGAGCCTGCCCCGCATCGAGCCCTACCCGCTGCCGACCGCGGACTCCCTGCCGCCGGGCCGGGTCGACTGGAAGCCCGATCCGGCCCGGTCGGTGCTGCTCGTCCACGACCTCCAGAACCACTTCCTGTCCGCGTACGGCGAAGGCTCCGCGACCGTCGCGGCGCTGCTGCGGTCGGTCGCCCGGCTGCGCGCCGAGGCGGACCGGGCCGGGGTGCCCGTGCTGTGGAGCGCGCAGCGCGGCGGCCAGAGCCCCGCCGAGCGCGGCCTGCAGCAGGACTTCTGGGGGCCGGGGCTGCCCGCCGACCCGGTTGCGGAGGCCATCGCCGACGCGGTGGCCCCGGCGTCCGCGGACAGCGTGTTCACCAAGTGGAAGTACAGCGCCTTCGTCCGCACCGACCTGGCGGAGCGCATGGCGGCGCTCGGCCGCGACCAGTTGGTCGTCGTCGGCGTCTACGCCCACATCGGCGTGCTGTTGACCGCCGCCGACGCGTGGATGCGGGACATACAGGCGTTCGTGGTCGCCGACGCGGTCGCCGACTTCTCCGCCCGCGAGCACCGGATGGCCCTGGAGTACGCGGCCGGCCGGTGCGCCCGCGTCACCACCGTCGACGAGGTCGCCGCCGCCTGGTGAGCGGTGCCCCGCCGATCAACCCGCCCTCCCGTCCCCCTTACGAGGAGATCCCCATGACCGATCGCATCGCACCCCTGCAGCCCTACGCCCTGGGCCTGTTCCGGATCGTCACCGGCCTGCTGTTCGCCTGCCACGGCGCCGCCTCCCTGTTCGGCGTGCTGGGCGGGGGGCACGGCGGCGCCACCGTGCCCGTCGGCGCGTGGCCGGGGTGGTACGCGGCGCTGATCCAGCTCGTGTGCGGCACCCTGGTGTGCCTGGGCGCCGGTACCCGCAGCGCGGCCGTCGTCGCTTCGGGTTCGATGGCGTACGCGTACTTCTCGGTGCACCAGGGCACGGCCCTGTGGCCCATCCAGAACAACGGCGAATCGGCGGCGATGTTCAGCTGGGCGTTCCTGCTGATCGTGTTCACCGGTCCGGGCGCGCTGGCCGTGGACCGGATCATGCGCCCCGCGCGCCGACGCCGGACCGCGGCCGCCTGACCGGACCCCGACCCGGTACGCGGCGGGGCCCGGCTCCTCCCTCGGCGGGAGGGGCCGGGCCCCGCTAGTGCCGTGGCCGGGAAGGTTTGCCGGGTCGCGGTGTCCGGTGCGGTGCATCGCAAGGCGGAGGACCGCGGCTCGTACTGGACGTACTTGCGTGGGCCGACAACGCGGCGAGGTGCCGTGCCGGGCGCCGCGACACGGTGAACCTTTCCGGTCACGGCACTAGGTGTGCGCCGCGTGCGTCTCAGGTGCTGTGCTGGGCCTCGCGGCGGACGTAGGAGCCGGGGGTCCGAGCGAAGTGGCGGCGGAAGGCGAGTATGAAGCCGTTGGTGCTGGCGAAGCCGACCTGCGCGGCGACGGCGCCGACCGACTGGCCCTGGTCCAGTAGGTACAGGGCGTGGTTCAGGCGCAGTCGGGTGCGCCATTCGGAGAAGGCCATGCCGGTCTCGGCGCGGAACGCCCGGCGCAGGCTGGTGGAGCTGGTGTACAGCGCGGCGGCCCATTCGGTGGCCGTGCGGGCGTCGCCGGGCGTACGGGCCAGGCCGCTGGCCACGGTGCGGGCGGCGGGCGTGACCGGCTGCGGGAGCGGCAGGCTGTCGGGGTGGGCCGCGGACAGTGCGGCGAAGACCCGCGGGTCGTCCTCCTCGGCGGTGCTGCTGCGCATCCGGCCCAGCAGCAGGGCGCGTTGGGCCTCCGTGACGTTCACGGGGGTGGGGCCCTCGTAGGGCGGGTCGAAGAGAGCGGCGCCGAACGTCTCGGAGACGACGATCGATTCGGGGTCGAAGCGCGCGCCGTGCACGACTCCGGCCGGCAACCACAGGGCCACCGACGGGGTCAGCTCGTACTCCTGGCCGAGTGCGGACACGGTGATCCGGCCGAGCGGCACGTAGAGGAACTGGTGGAAGTCGTGGACGTGCGGCGGATGTCCCCCCACGGCCGTGAAGCCGTCGTCGCCCGTCAACGCCGGTTCGGGCGCGGTGCGTTCCGTCCGGCGGCCCGTGCCCGCGAGCGTGCGGAGCCGGGGCGCGGTCGTCCGGCCCGAGGTGGTGGCCGTGCGCAAGGTCATGGTGGTCATGCAATCCCTCCCGTTCGTGGCAGAGCCGAAATCTGACCCCTCAGTGCGATCGGTCTGACTCCCGCATTGGACGATCTCGACTTCGGTAAGGCTAACCTAAGTTTTACCCAGTGAGACCAGGCGAGGAGCCCCCCGACCCCCATGAATCCATCCGTCCTGCCGGCGGAAGCACCCCCTCCGGCCGTCCTCGCACGCACCCGTGCGACACGCGGCGCGCCGGCCGTGCTGCTCGCCTGCCTGATCCTGACGGTGGTCGTGATCGCCGGCATCGCCATCGGTGCCCGCGACATCCCGCCGTCGTCCGTCGTACGGATCCTCTTCGATCCGTGGGGCGCCGGTTACGACCACGACGTCCTGTGGACCGAGCGCATCCCGCGCACCCTGCTCGGGCTGCTCGTGGGCGCCTCGCTCGGCGCCTCGGGGCTGCTGATGCAGGCGCTGACGGTCAATCCGCTGTCCGACCCGGGCATCCTCGGGGTGGAACAGGGCGCCTCCCTCTGCGTCGTGCTCGGCATCCTCTTCCTCGACGTGAAGGACGCGGGCGGGTTCTTCTGGCTCGCGCTGACCGGGTCCGTCCTGACCTCCGGGGCCGTCTACCTGATCGGCACCCGCACCCGGGCCGGCAGCAGCACGCTCGGCCTGGTTTTGGCGGGCGTGGCGGTGGCGGCCCTGCTCTCCTCCGTGGTCACCCTGCTGGTCGTGCGCGACGAGGTCGTCTACTCCTCGCTGCGCTTCTGGTCGGTGGGACAACTCGCCGGGCGCGCCGGGGTCCTGGACGAGATAGCCCCCTTCGCCCTCGTCGGGCTGCTGCTCGCCCTCCCCCTCGGACGCACCCTGAACGCGCTGGCGCTGGGCGAGGACACCGCGCGCGGGCTCGGCGTCCGGGTCGAACGGGCCCAACTGGCGGGCGCCGCGGTCGCGGTGCTGCTGTGCGCCGCGGCCACCGCCGCCGTCGGGCCCGTGGCCTTCGTCGGACTCGTCGCCGCGCACGTCGCGCGGATGCTCGTGGGATCCGACCACCGCTGGTCGGTGCCGCTGTCGATGGCCTGCGGGGCGATCCTGCTGATCGTCGCCGACACGGCGGGCCGCGTGGCGCTCCAGCACGGCGAGGTCCAGGTCTCGGTGATGACCGGCATCGTCGGCACCCCCTTCTTCGTGTGGCTGGCCCGCCGCCGCGACCTGGTCCGGATGTGAGCGACGTGCCCCAGACCCCAGCCCAGACCCAGACCCAGACCCCGACCCCGACCCCGGCCGGTCCGCCGCCCGCCGCCGCGTCGACGCCCGCCGCGGCGGCCGCGGCCACGGCCGCGCTGCTGGCCGCCGCCCGCAGGGCCGCCGCCCGGCGGCTCGCCACCGCCTGGGCGGTGCTCGCCCTGCTGGTCGTGGGCCTGTTGGTGGCGTCCGTCCTGCTCGGTGGGCTGCGCACCATCGCGCCCGCGGACGTGCTGCCCGCCGCCTTCGGTCTGCGGACCGGCATCGCCGACTACGTGATCCACCGCATCCGGCTGCCCAGGGCCCTGACCGCCCTGCTCGCCGGCGCCCTGTTCGGCCTGGCCGGAGCGCTCTACCAGCGGCTGGTCCGCAACCCCCTGGCCACCCCGGACGTGGTCGGCATCTCGGCGGGCGCGGGCGCCGGCGCCGTGACCGTGCTGCTGCTGGCCCCCACGGTCCCCTTCGGGGTCGAAGCGGCGGCGCTGGCCGGCGCGTTCGTGATGGTCGGCGCCGTGATCGCGCTGAGCCGGAAGGACGGCGCGGTGGACACCCACCGCCTCGTCGTGATCGGCATCGGCCTGGCCGCCGTGTGCACCGCCTACACCAACTACCTGTTCACCATGGCCGGAGAGCAGGGCCTCGGGCAGGTCGTGCGCTGGCTCGTCGGCGGCGTCAGCGGCGCCACCTGGGACGGCGTGAGCACCCTCGCCGTGTCCCTGGCCGTCTGCGGACTGTGCGCCGTCCCCGTGCACCGGGCCCTCGCGTCGATGTCCCTCGGCGACGAGCTCGCCGCCGGTCTCGGCACCCGGGTCGGGGGGACCCGTACCGCGGCCCTGCTGCTCGGAGCGGCGGCCGCGGCGCTCGCCACCAGCGTCACCGGCCCGATCGGCTTCGTCTCGCTGGTCAGCGGCCCCGTCGCGGCCCGGCTCGTCGGCACCGAGCGGGCCCTCGTCCTGGCCCCCGCGGTCGGCTCGGCGATCGTGCTCGGCGCCGACGTGCTGGCCCAGTACGGGCCGCTGATCTCCCCGGTGCCCACCGGCGCCGTGACGGCGCTGATCGGCGCCCCCTACTTCGTCGTCCTGATCCTGCGCCGTGGGCAAGGAGCCTCCTCGTGAACCATCCCCTCCGGGCCCGTCCGGTACCCGGCGGTCCGCCGACCGACGGCCTCGAGCCCGCCGCCGGGCTCCGACCGGCCCTCGCCGCCCGCGCGGTGACCGCCGGCTACGCGGGGCGGACCGTCGTCGACGGCCTGTCGCTGGAGATCGAGCCGGGCCGGATCACGGCGCTGGTCGGCCCGAACGCCTGCGGCAAGTCGACCCTGCTCAAGTCGCTGGCCCGGCTGCTCCCGGTGTCGGCCGGATCGGTGCTGCTCGACGGGCACGACATCCACGCCCTGCCCACCCGCGAGGTGGCCCGCCGGCTCGGCATCCTGCCGCAGACCCCGATCGCGCCCGAGGGCATCACCGTGGGGGACCTGGTCCGCCGCGGACGCCACCCCCACCAGCGGTTCGGAGCGCCCGCCCGGCCCACCAGGGACCGCGAGGACCTCGTCGTGGCCGAGGCGCTGGAGGCCACCGGCACCGCCGAGCTGATCGGCCGTCCGGTGGACCAGCTCTCGGGCGGCCAGCGGCAGCGCGTGTGGATCGCCCTGGCCCTCGCCCAGGAAACCCCCACGCTGCTCCTGGACGAGCCCACGACCTACCTCGACATCGCGCACCAGATCGAGGTGATGGACCTGCTCGCCGACCTGAACGAGCGCACCGGACGCACCATCGTCCTCGTCTCCCACGACCTCAACCAGGCCGCCCTGTACGCCTCGACCATCGTCGCCATGCGCGACGGCCGGATCGTGCGGCAGGGCAGCCCGCACGAGGTCCTCACCGAGAGCACCGTCGCCGACGTGTTCGGCCTGGACTGCCTCGTCGTCCCCCATCCCCGATCCGACCGGCCGCAGATCTTCCCGCTCGGCCGTCGGCACCGCAACCCCGCATAGGAGAGACCCCCTTGTCCACGTACGCCAGAACCCGCTCCACCACCGCCCGCCGCCTCGGCCGCACCGCCGCGGCCACGGCCGCAGCGCTGTCGCTGACCCTCCTCGCCGCCTGCGGCGGGGGCTCCGACGGCCAGGGCACGGACAAGGCGGCCTCCGCAGCGGGCTCCTCCTTCAAGGCCGTCACCCAGAAGAACGCCTGGGGCACGGCCGAGGTCAAGAAGAAGCCGCTGAAGGTCGCCACCGTCTCCGACGGCGACACCTCGATCGCGCTCGCGCTCGGCATCGTCCCGGTCATCACCCCGGACGTCGAGGACGGCTCCCCCGTGCCCCAGTTCAAGCAGCGCGCCGTCGACGCGCTGCGCGCCGGCAAGCTCAAGACCTACGACGACACCGACGGCACCGCCTACGAGGCCATCGCCGCCGAGGGCCCCGACGTCATCCTCGGCATGAACACCTGGGAGATGGACAAGGACTACGCGAAGCTCTCGCCGATCGCCCCCGTCATCACCTACACGGACAAGGGCCAGGCCAACACGCTCACCTGGCAGGAGCGGCTGCGCCGGGCCGCCCAGGCGCTGGGCCTGGAGGCCAAGGCCGAGGAGGTCATCGCGGCCAACGACAAGGCCGTCGCGGACGCCGCCGCCGCGCACCCCGAGTTCAAGGGCAAGCAGTACACGTACGCGGTCGTCCACCCCGAGCAGATCAGCTTCATGTCCTACGCGGCGCAGGACCCGGGCGTGTTCGAGAAGCTGGGCTTCGTCAAGACCGACCGGGCGAAGAACTACGCGCCCGACAAGAACGGCGTGAGCATGGAGAACCTCGACCAGCTCGACGCGGACGTCCTCCTGCTCACCTACCCCTTCGGCGACCGCGGGGTGATCAGCCCGGCGGAGCTGGAGGGCAACAAGCTCTTCCAGTCCCTGAACGCGGTCAAGGGCAAGCACTTCGCGGTCGTGCCCTCCGCCAACAACCTGGCCTCCGCCATCGCCTACCCGGACGCTCTGAACGCGGCCTGGGCGACCGAGCAGCTCACTCCGCTGCTGGCGAAGGCCGTCGCCGGCCAGTAGCGGCCGCGGCGGGGGGGGGGGGCGCCCCCCCCCCCCCCCCCCCCCCCCCCCCCCCCCCCCCCCCCCCCCACACACCAACAC
>NZ_JBHWLC010000073.1:0-39421 GCF_042730635.1 Streptomyces sp. NPDC059917 | reverse complement strand
GCGGTCCCCCCCGCGCCGGGGCCCGCCCGGGGGCCCAACGGCGGTTCACGGGCTGGTGGGCACGACCGGGGAGGCTGCCGGTCAGACCCGCCCGTGGACCGGGCGGCGGCGGCGCATCACGTGGACGCCCGCGCCGAGGGCCGCCGTGCCCACGAGTCCCGCGCCGATGGCGGTCTCGGTGGCGGACGGGCCGATGGAGCCGCCGAGGCCGCCCTGCGCACCGCGACCCTCCAGGATACGGAAGCGGTGGGTGGCCACGAGGCTGTTGTCGTGGCACTTGACGGAGAGCGTCTGGTCGCCGGTCCGGGCGTCGTGCCGGATGTGGACGTTGGCGAAGGCGGGGGAACCGCCCGACAGGTTCGCCTGGTCGAAGTTGCCGGGCGACCAGACCGTACCTCCGTTGCGGCAGCCCTCGACCTTGACCTCCATCGAGGCGCCCCGGTGCACCGAGTACGGGCTGACCGCGACGTTGCGCGGCCCGCCGCCCGGGCCGCCGCCGCCGGGCCCGCCGGCGGGCCCACCAGCGGGTGCACCGGCGGGCGCACCGGCGGACGCGGGGGCTGGCTCGTTGCTCGCACTGGCGAGCGGAGCGGCGAGTCCGAGGGCGACGAAGGCCGCCGCGGTCACGGTGAGAGCGCGAGAAGCACGCATGGTGGAACCTCCAGCGGGAAGCGCCCCGGAGCGGTGGTCGCCCGGGATCATCGACGAGAACGCCTCCCATGACGAACCCTCCGGCCGGTCCGCAACCAGCGCATTTCCACCTTTGGGCCGCCCGGTTGAGCGACACGCCGAGGCGAGCGCGGCCCATCTGACGGATCCGCAGGTCACGACCCGTCAGTCATTTATGTGACGATTACCTGGATGGGCGCATCCCGTACGGCCCCCCGCCCCGGCCCGGCCGCGGTCCGCCACCCGTTCGCCCCTCCCCCCTCGCCGTCGCCGGTACTCGCCCTTAGCGTGCGTGACGTAGGGCGTACGAAGCAGTGCACACGGGGTGGGACGGGAACGCGGGTCGGGACCCCCGCGTCGGGAAGGGAGAACCATGGGCTGGGACGAGACCGTTCCGTCACGAAGACGCTCTCCGTGGGGAGCGCTCGCCCTCGTCATGCTCACCGGCCTCGCCATGGTCCGGAACGGGGCGGAGTTCGAGGAGGGGCCTCCCCAGCCGGCCGCGGCCGCGGCCGTCGGGGTGCGCCCGGGGCAACCGCAGGCGGCGCCGAGCACGCCCGCGACCGCAGGGCAGGATCAGCCGTCGGACCAGGTGCCGCAGCAGCTGCCGGAGCAGGCGCTCCCGCCGGCGCCGGACCCGCTGGACCACTCCTCGGTGCAGCGGGTGCGGATCCCCTCGATCAAGGTGGACGCGCCGGTGATGACGGTCGGGCTGGACGCGGAGGGCTGGATCGACGCCCCGCCGCCGCAGGATCCGAACCTCGCGGGCTGGTACCTCAACGGCATCTCGCCCGGCCAGCAGGGCTCGGCGGTGATCGTGGGCCACGTGGACAACGCGAAGGGCCCGGCGGTCTTCTACGGGCTGGGCTCGCTGCAGAAGGGCAATCGCGTCGAGGTGCAGCGCTACGACGGGCGCACGGCGGTGTTCGAGGTGTACGGCGTCGAGGTCTTCGCCAAGGACGCCTTCCCCGGAGCCCGGGTGTACGGGGACACCGGCCAGCCGGAGCTCCGGGTGATCACGTGTGGCGGCGGATATTCGAAGGCCCGCGGCTACGACGGCAACGTGGTCGTCTTCGCCCGGATGGTGGAGACGCGCTGACGGCGCGGCCCCGGGGAGCCGGACCCCGGCCCTGATCGGATCACGGTCCCACTGACGGAACGTATCTTCAGTGGGACCGCAGTCCGGGCAGGGTCATCCGGTAGCCCCGGGAGAGCAGTTGGGGCAGGTATTCGCCCAGGGCCTGGACGCTCTGCGCGCGGTTGCCGCCCGCGTCGTGCGAGAGCACGATCACCCCGGGGGCGGCTCCCTTGAGCACGCGCGAGACGATCGTCGGGGTGCCCGGCTCGGTCCAGTCCAGCGTGTCCACGGTCCAGGCGAGCGGCTCCATCCCCAGCTCGGCGCCGATCTCGAAGGCGGCCCGGTTCCAGGCCCCGTAGGGCGCCCGGAACCATTGCGGCGCCTCCCCCGTGACCTGCTGCACGACCTCGCTCGTACGGCCGATCTCGGAGGCGAGGTCGGGCCGGGTGAGCTTCGGGATGAGCGGGTGGGTCCAGGTGTGGTTGCCGATGACGTGCCCCTCGGCGGCCATCCGCCGCACCAGGTCCCGGTTGTCGGTGGCCATTTCGCCGCAGACGAAGAACATGGCGCGGACCCCGTACCGGGCCAGGGTGTCCAGGATCGCGGGGGTGTAGCGGGGGTCGGGGCCGTCGTCGAAGGTGAGCACCATCTGGCTGCCGACGGCCGGGGCTCCGGGCGCGCCCGAGAGTTCCAGGATGGGGCGGGTGCGGACGGCGGGCCGGGCCGGGTGGTAGCGGGGCGGGACGTCGGCCGCCATCGGGCTCAGCCGGTACGCGCTGGACGCCGCGCCCCGCTGGTTCAGCGCGGCGGTTCCGGGTGCGCCCGCCGCTCCGGGCGCGCCGCCGGGCGCCGCGGGTGCGCCGGGCCGGGCGGGGTCCAGGGCCTCCTCCTCGCCGAGGACGCCGGAGGCCGCGGCGGCGATCCCGAGGAAGACGGCGGTGCGCAGGAGCGTGCGCCGCCCTACTGTCGGCTCGTCAGTTTTCATTACTACTACGTATCAACGGCTCCGCCCCGGATGCCGGGAGACGCGGACGCGCCACCGCCCCCTCACCCGATCAGCCGCCATGGCGGCCGCCGGGCGGCCGCTTCAGCTGCGGCGCACCAGGGGGAACGGCAGCGTCTCCCGGATCGTCAGACCGGTGAGGAACATGACGAGCCGGTCCACCCCGATGCCGAGCCCGCCGGTGGGCGGCATCGCGTACTCCAGTGCGTCCAGGAACTCGTTGTCGATCTCCATCGCCTCCGGGTCGCCGCCCGCCGCCAGCAGCGACTGGGCGGTGAGCCTGCGCCGCTGTTCGACCGGGTCGGTCAGCTCCGAGTAGGCGGTGCCCAGCTCGGTGCCGAAGGCGACCAGGTCCCAGCGCTCGGCGAGCCGGGGATCCTTGCGGTGCTGGCGGGTGAGCGGCGAGACGTCCGTCGGGAAGTCCTTGTAGAAGGTGGGCAGGAGGGTCTTCTCCTCCACCAGCCGCTCGTACATCTCCAGGACCACGTCGCCGCGGGTGTTCTCCGGGGTGTGGGGCACGCCCGCCCGGTCGCAGTGGCGGCGCAGGGCCGCCTCCCCCGTGTCCGCGTCCACCTCCTCCCCGAGCGCCTCGCTGATCGCCCCGTACATCGTCTTCACGGGCCAGGCGCCGGAGATGTCGTGCACGACGAGCTTGCCGTCCGGGCCCGCCTTGTGCGCGATGGCCGAGCCGAAGGCGGCGGTCGCGGCGCCCTGGATCAGCTCGCGGGTGAGGTCGAGCATGACGTCGTAGTCGGCGAAGGCCTGGTACGCCTCCAGCATCGTGAACTCGGGGTTGTGCTTGTAGGAGACGCCCTCGTTGCGGAAGGTGCGGCCCATCTCGAAGACCTTCTCCATGCCGCCGACGCACAGTCGCTTGAGGTACAGCTCGGGCGCGATGCGCAGGTAGAGGTCCATGTCGTAGGCGTTGATGTGGGTGCGGAAGGGGCGTGCGTTGGCGCCGCCGTGGATCTGCTGGAGCATCGGGGTCTCGACCTCCAGGTAGCCGCGGTCGAGCAGCCCCTGGCGCAGTGCCTGCACGGCGCTGGAGCGGGCCCGTACGACCTCGCGCGCCTCGGGACTGGCCACCAGGTCGAGGTAGCGCCGCCGGACCCGGGCCTCGGGGTCGGCCAGGCCCTTGCGCTTGTCGGGCAGCGGGCGCAGGCACTTGCCGGTGAGCTGCCAGGCGTCGACGACGACGGAGAGTTCGCCTCTCCTGCTGGTGCCGATCTCGCCGCTCGCGACGACGTGGTCGCCGAAGTCCACCTGCGTGGTGAAGGTGCCGAGCACCTCGGTCCCGGCCTCGTCGCGCGTGAACATCAGCTGCACGTCGCCGGTCCAGTCGCGGAGCACGGCGAAGACCACGCCGCCGAGGTCGCGCACGACCATCACGCGGCCGGCCACGGTGACCTGTTCCCCGGTCCGCGCGCCCGCCGGGTAGCCGGGGTGGGCGGCGCGCAGCTGCGCCACGGTGTGGGTGCGCTGGCGGATGCCGACCGGGTAGGGGTCGGTGCCGCTCGCCCGGATCCGCTCCACCTTGCGGTGGCGGACGCGGACCTGTTCGGGCAGCTTCTCGGCGCTCGCCGGGCCCTCCTCCCCCACGAGGTCGAGGTTGAGGGAGGCGATCGGGGGGAGGCCGGCGGTGTTGGCCGGGGCGGTGACGCCCCGGGCGTGCCCGTTGCCCCACAGGGTGCGCATGCTCGGTACGGAGACGAACCCCTCGGCGATGCCGGAGGCGAGGCTGACCCGGGCGAGGGAACCGGCGTCCTGGTAGCAGAGGAAGCGCGGGTACCACTCGGGTCCGTATTTGACGTTGGACCGGTACAGGGCCTCCAGCTGCCACCACTTGGAGAAGAACAGCAGGAGCTTGCGCCACAGCTTCAGGACGGGGCCCGCGCCGATCCGGCCGCCCTCCTCGAAGGCGGAGCGGAAGACGGCGAAGTTGAGGGAGATCCGGCGCACGCCCAGCTTGGGGGCGGCGGCGCACAGTTCGGCGACCATGAACTCCATGACGCCGTTGGGCGCGGAGCGGTCGCGGCGCATCAGGTCGAGGGAGATGCCGTCCTTGCCCCAGGGGACGAAGGAGAGCAGGGCGATGAGTTCGCCCTCGGCGTCGAAGGCCTCGACGAGCAGGCAGTCCCCGTCGGCGGGGTCGCCGAGCCGGTCGAGGGCCATGGAGAAGCCCCGCTCGGTCTCCGTGTCGCGCCACTTGTCGGCGCGGTCGACGATCCGCTGCATCTCCTCCTCGGTGAGGGCGGAGTGGCGCCGGATGACGGTGGAGGCGCCGGTGCGCCGGACGCGGTTGACGGCCTGGCGGGTGACGCGCATGTCGCGGCCGTCGAGGTCGAACTGGGCGATGTGCAAGATCGCCTCGTCGCCGAGCTGGAGGGCGCTGAGCCCGGACCGGGCGAAGGCGGTCGCGCCCTCCTCGGAGGCGCCCATCACGGCGGGCTGCCAGCCGTGGCGGCGGGCGACGGCGAGCCACGCGTCGATGGCGGGCGTCCAGGCTCCGGGGTCGCCGACGGGGTCGCCGCTGGCCAGGCAGACGCCCGCCTCGACGCGGTAGGTGACGGCGGCCTTGCCGTTGGGGGCGAAGACGACGGCCTTGTCGCGGCGGGTGGCGAAGTAGCCCAGGGAGTCGCCCCGGCCGTAGGCGCCGAGCAGCGCCCGGATGCGCGGCTCCTCGTCGCCGTGCAGGGCGGCCGTCATGCGCTGCGAGCGGAAGAGCGTGGAGGCGGCGTTGAGCAGGGCGAGGGCGCCGAAGAGACCGAGCAGGAAGTAGAGGGGACGGGGCGGGTGGCCGTCGAACTGGCGGGCGGAGAAGAGTCCGCCGAAGACCTGCTTGGCGGCCCAGTCCAGCCACTGCCCCTTGGGCAGGCTGCCGGGGAAGATCGCGACGAGCCCCCAGCCGACGAAGACGGCGGCGAGCAGTCCGAGGCCGAGGACCAGCAGCGCCCGCCACAGGGCGCCGGGCCGGGAGGCGGCGTAGAACTCCTTGCGGGCGGCGATCAGCAGCACCATGGCGGCGACGGCGATGACGCCGGAGACGATCGAGACCCAGTAGTCCCCGTCGGCGAGGATCAGGACGTCGACCAGGATCAACAGGGCCAGATAGGTGACGACGATCCACCAGGCGACCTTCTTGCGGGTGCCGAGGGCCGCGGCCAGCAGGAAGAGGAAGACGGCGTAGGCGAGGTTCTCGCTGACCGGGACGACGAACATGTCCAGGAAGCGGACCACCGGCCGCAGCAGCCGCCGCAGCGTGGGGGACAGCGCCAGGACGGCGCACACCAGGCCGAGCGTTCCGAAGAACGCGCCGAATCCGTCGGGCACCCGCTTCAGGAAGCGGTTGCGGGTCCCACGGGTCTCCTCCACGGTGGCACTCATGGTTCGCACTGTAGGGAGGCGCGCGCCGGTCCGCGCGCCGAACGCACTAACCTCGGTGGGGTGACAGAGCACGTGAGCACGGGGTTCGAGCGGGGTACCGACGGACCGAAGGTGATCCTCGCCGGGGTCGACGGATCGGAGTCGTCGCTGCGCGCGGCGGCGTACGCGGCCGGGCTGGCCCGGCGCCAGAACGCCCTCCTGGCGCTGGTCTACGTCCAGCCGGTGATCGCGGCCGGAGCGGCCATGGGCGCGCCGGTGGCCGGGGCCACCGAGGAGATCGCGGAGGGGATCGTGGCCGAGATCCGGGACTCCGCGGAGCGCCTGAAGGGCATCTTCGAGGTGCGCTGGCAGTTCCACACCTTCCGCGGGGACCCGTACGCGGGCCTGGTGAGCGCCGCCGAGGAGCTGACCGCGGACGCGGTGGTGGTGGGCGCCTCGGAGCAGGCCGGGCACCGGATCATCGGGTCGGTGGCGGTCCGGCTGGTGAAGGCGGGGCGCTGGCCGGTGACCGTGGTTCCCTAGTGCCGGTCCGGGTCGGTCCGGACCGGCCCGGACGCGGGTGCCGGGCCGGTCGCGGGTGCCCGGCCGGGGGTGCTACTTGCCGAGGGTCAGGCCGTCCTTGGCCGCGCCGCGGCTCAGCACGGCCTCGCTGATGGCCTCCTCGGCGGTCTTGTAGGCCTCGTGGTCGGGGTCCTTGGCCAGGGCCGCCGGGAGGTCGACGACCTTGCCTGCGGTGAGGTCGGTCATCTGCGGGACGTACTCGGCCTTGGTGACGCGCCAGCGCTGTCCCGGCGCGGCGGGGGGCTCGAAGGCGAAGCGGCCGATCGAACCGTAGTTGCCGCGCAGGTCGCGGTCGCCCGAGTCGTTGAACATCTCACCGGCGACCTGGTCGCCCATGCCGTAGACGATCCAGGTCCCGTTGACCTTCTCGTACGCCTGCGGGATGTGGGCGTGGGTGCCGAGGATCATGTCGATGTCGGGGCGGCCGCCGCTCGCCGAGGCCGTGAGGGCCTGGCCGAGGGAGAGCTGGCGCTCGTCGGGCGCGGTCTGCCACTCCGTGCCCCAGTGCAGGCTGACGAGGACCACGTCCGCGCCCGCCGTGCGGGCCGCCCGGGCGTCGGCGACGATCTTCTGTTGTTCCATCAGGTTGACCGCCCAGGGCCGCCCTTCGGGCATCGGGTGGTCGTTGGTGTCGTAGGTGTAGGCGAGGTGCGCCACCTTGGCCCCGCCGGCCGTGTAGGTCGTCACGGTGGCCGCCTCGGCCGCCGTGCGCGCCGAACCGGCGTGTTTCAGGCCGACCTTGTCGAAGGTGTCCAGGGTGCGCCCCAGCCCTTCGGCGCCGTCGTCGAGGGTGTGGTTCGAGGCGGTCGAGCAGCCGTCGTACCCGGCGTCCTTCAGCCCCTCGGCCACCTGCGGCGGGGAGACGAAGTCCGGGTAGCCCGAGAAGGGGCCGCCCTCCTCGCCGTAGACCGTCTCGCTGTGGCAGAGCGCCAGGTCGGCGGCGGTGACGAGGTCCTTGACGTCCGCGAACATCGGCTTGAAGTCGTAGCCTCCGCCCCCGGTTGCCGCCGCGTTGATGATCGAGGTGTGCGGGAGCACGTCCCCGCTCGCGACCAGGGTGAAGCCCTTCTTCCCGGTCCCGGCGCTCCCCTTGGTCGCACCGGTCCCCGAACCGGCGGAACCGCCCGGGCCGCCCGCGCCGCCCGACGGGCCGGAACAACCCGCCGCGGCGGCGGCCGACAGCAGGACGGCCGAGAGGACCGCGACGGCCCGCCGCGTGCGCTTGGACATCTGCCCCAACTTCCATTTCATAGGACTATCGGATGACCTGAATCCTGGAGAGCGGGCGGCGCAAGTCAAGGAACGGCTCCGCGGGGCGGCCCCGGACTCACCCTCCCGGCGGCACCGCGCCCCCGGCGGACGGCCTGCCGTTCACCGCGCCGTTCGACCGTTCACCGCCGAGGGCGGCCGCCCACCGGACGGCCGGGGTGCTTGGGCGCAGCGGCGGCACCCGACGGTTCCCGGGCGGCCCGTCCCAGGTCAGGGTGGTCATGTCGACCCGCACCCACCCCGGAAGGAGCCACTCGGTGCCCCTCTCCCCCACTGATTGCCGCACCGACCCCGAGGCGCTCGCCGCACTCCAGCGCGAGCACGGCCGGGCTCTGTTCGGATTCCTCTTCGGCCTCTGCAACGGCGACGCGCAGCGCGCCGAGGACCTGGTGCAGGAGACCCTGGTGCGCGCCTGGCAGCACCCCGAAGTGCTGGAGAGCCCGCACGCCTCCATGCGCCCCTGGCTCTTCACGGTCGGTCGGCGGCTCGCGATCGACGCGCGCCGCGCCCGGCTCGCCCGCCCCCAGGAGGTCGAGCAGGAGGACCTGGACCAGACGCCCGCGCCCCGGGACGGGGTCTCCCGTTCGGTCACCGCCATCGACGTGCGACGGGCCGTCGGCGGTCTGGGCCCGGAGCACCGCGAGGTGCTGATGCAGGTCTACTTCCGCGACCGGTCGGTCGCGGAAGCCGCCGAAGAGCTGGGCATACCGACAGGAACCGTCAAGTCCCGGACCTACTACGCACTGCGGGCCCTGCGCAAGGACCTCCAGGGGTACGGGCTCGGGGCCTGAGACCGGGCGGCGCGGTCACCGACGACCGCGGAAACCTTGGGGGACGAAGGACCAACTGGCCGAGAATCGCTCAAGGATTGACCTGAGTGGGCGCATGGCGCATCCAATTCGGCTCCAGAGCGTCCAAGTTGAGTAAACATCGCCCGTCCTGCGAGGCTCGGAGGAGAGGCTCTGACCGACGGCGGCAAGCTCGACACGCGGGAGAAGGTGGAACGGTGCAGCCCGAGGGTATGAACGGCACCAGTGACGGCGGGCTCGCGGTGCCCATGGCGTGGCTCTACGCCGAGTACATCGCGGACGAACTGCTGCGCACGGGGCGACTGATCCCGGTCAGCACCCTGGAATTCCGGGCCGGGCGGGACACCCTGGCCCTGACGATCTACCTTTCCGACGCCGCCGGCGAGCTGTCCGGGATCCGGGTGGTCTCGCAGCTCGACGAGTGGCTCTCCCTGACGGCGTACGGGCATCCCTGGCGCGACTGGGTGCAGACCCGGTTCCTCCAGCTGGGCGAGGAGGCCCGGGAACGCGGCGTCGGCGAGGATCCCGACCTGGAACTGGCCCGGGACGCCTGGAGTTGGCTGGAGCGGACCGAGCTGTTCGCCACCAACCTGGACCCGGGGCGGCCCGGCCCCGAGGACACCCCGCCGGGGCTGGACGAGAACGCCCGGGTGTGGACCCCGGCCTGGCAGCTGGGCCTGCCCTTGGGGCACCTGGCGATGCACCTCTTCTGACCGGGGCCGGAGCCGGGGGCCGGGCCGGAGCCGGGGGCCGGGCGCCGGTCAGCCGGTCGGCGGCTCCCTCCGGGCGTCGGTCGGAACGTCGGTCGGGACGTCGGTCGGGGGTTCGCCGGGGGGCTCCGTCACCAGGCCGGTGAAGTCCGCCTCGTTGCGTTCGGCACGCACGACGTACCGGCGCGCGATGAGCCACATCACCGGGTACACCACCACCCCGAGCCCCACCCACACCAGGGGCCCCGCGTCGACGCGCGGCAGGGAGAACAGCAGGGGCAGGGCCCCGACGAAGGCGAGCAGCACGGCGAGGGCGGCCAGCGCGGCCCGCAGTTGGCTGCGCATCAGGGCGCGGACGTAGGTGGCGCCGAGCGAGGTGTGCTGGGAGATCTCCGAACGCGCGGGAGTGTGCGCGGGCGGGCGTCCGCGCGCGCCGCGCGCCACGCCGGTGACGACCTCCCGCCGCGAGCCGGGCTGGGCCGGGGGCGCCGGGAGGTGCCGGGGCGGCCGGTGCCGCGCGTCATCGGACATGGTGCGCACCAGTCTATGCGCGGCGCGGCGCCCGGCCGGGGGCGCCGGCGGCTACTTCAACAGGCGGGACAGCCGCCGGTCGGCGAGCGGCTTGCCCCCGGTCTGGCAGGTGGGGCAGTACTGGAGCGAGGAGTCGGCGAAGGACACCGATCGGATGGTGTCCCCGCACACGGGGCAGGGCTCGCCGGTCCGGCCGTGTACCCGCAGCCCGCTCTTCTTCTCCGCTTTCAGGCTCCCCGCGGCCACGCCGTGCGTGCGGGCGAGCGCCTCGCGCAGGGTCGCCCGGACCGCCTCGAAGAGGTGGGACACCTCAGTCGCCTCGAGGGAGGCGGCGAGCTTGAAGGGGGACATCCGCGCGTGGTGCAGGATCTCGTCGCTGTACGCGTTCCCTATCCCGGCCAGCACGCTCTGGTCGCGCAGGAAGCCCTTGAGCTGGCGCCGCTCCCCCGCCAGCAGCGCCGCGAACCGCGCTTCGTCGAAGTCCTCGGCGAGCGGGTCCGGCCCGAGCCGGGCGATGCCGGGCACCTGCGCCGGATCGTGGACGACGTACACCGCGAGCCGTTTCTGGGTGCCCGCCTCGGTGAGGTCGAAGCCGCCCCCGCCCTCGAGCAGCACGCGCAGGGCGAGCGGGCCCTTGCCGCCGGGCTTGGGCGGCTGCGCGGGGAAGGCCTCGTGCCACCGCAGCCAGCCCGCCCGGGCGAGATGGGTGACGAGGTACAGCTCGCCGATCCGCAGCGCGAGGAACTTGCCGTGGCGGGCGGTGGCTCCCGCCACCTGCCCTTCGAGGGCGGTGACCGCGGGGTCGTAGGTCTTGAGCACGCTCACGTTGAGCGGGAGGACGCGCTCCACCACCCGCCCGGTCAGGTGCTCGTCGAGGAATTCCCTGAGGGCCTCGACCTCCGGCAGCTCCGGCACCCTCCCAGGGTGGCCCGCCCTCAGCCGAAGCGCGAGCCGGGGACCGGGCCGGGCGAGCGGGCCTGGTCGCGGGCCCCGCCGAGCCAGCCGGGGGCCACCGCGGCGACGTAGCTCCGCAGGGCCTCGTCCGGGTCGGCCGGGGTCTGTCCGTCGCCCTCGTCCGGCGCGGGGACGACGTCGACGATGTCGCGGGCCACCGCTTCCTCGGGGCGCTCGTCCGCGGGCCGGTCGCCGTACGCCGCCCAGGGCGCGACCGCGTACTGGCACAGCAGCGCGCTGGAATCGGCGCTCACCGGTGGCGGATCGGTCCAGCAGGTGAGGTGCTCGTGCAGGACCTGGCCGGTGGTGCGGGTGCGCAGGGTGCGCACGAGTTCGGGATCACCGGCGCGCAGGTCGTAGGCGGCCACGACCGTGTCCGGCCGGGCGGGGTCGTAGGGGACCGCGGGCAGCCCGAGCACCCCGGCGGCGGCCAGGCCGAGGATCCGGTCGGCGCGGCCGGGGAGGAGCGAGACGGTGGTCGGGCGCTGGCCGGCGGCGGCCAGGGCGAGCGCGAGGCGGTCGAGGCCGCGCCGGATCAGGGCGTGGTTGTCCCCGAGGAAGGCGTAGCGGCCGGTCATTCCGGCGCCGTAGCCGTACGGGGAGAGCGTGCCCAGCAGTGCGCCGGTGAGCGCGAAGTGCCAGCCGCGCAGGTCACGGGCGTCGAGGGGGCCGGCCGCGCGGGCCAGTTCGGCGCGGCCCAGCATGCGGCGCTGGCGGCCGTGGGCCCCGAGCCAGGTCGCGTCCTCCGGGGCCGGCAGCCGGATCGCGGCGGCGCGGGCCCCGTCGAAGTCGCCCGCGCACAGGGTGTTGTGGACCAGGAGGTAGGTCTCGGGCCAGGCGGGCAGGCGGTCGCCGCGGGCGGCGAGCAGGGCGGCGGCCTCGGCGTGCCGGTGGCCGTCCTCGAGGGCGGCGACCAGTTCGGCGAGGAGCTTGCGGGAGTCGGGCCGCAGCGCGAGCGCGTGGCGCAGCGGGGCGACGGCGAGGAAGGACACGCCGCGTTCGACGCAGGCGTAGCCGAAGTCGTAGAGCGCCTGGGGATCGCGGGGCTTCTTGGCGGCGGCCTTCGCCGCCAGGGCGAGGTCGGTGAAGCCCGCGGCGTCGGCGAGTGCCCGGGTGGCCTTGGCGAGGTCGGCGGGCGAGGCGGTTTCCGCGTGGGGGCGCAGGGCCCGGACGGCTCCGGGCAGATCTCCGGCCTTCAGCGACCGGCGGACGTCGTGCGTGGCGGTAGTCATCGCCCCCGATCCTGCGGCACCGCCACCGCGCGCCGCAACGGGCTTTGGGCCCGCCGGGCCCGGTGGTGCGTGCCGGATCCGCCTCCGGTTCCCCTTCCGCTTCCCCTTCGGTTCAGGTCATGACGAACTCGCACCACACGCACTTGCCGCCGCCCCGGGACTCCACCCCCCAGACGTCCGCGAGGCGGTCCACCAGCATCAGCCCGCGTCCCGAGACCCCCGAATCGCCCGCTTCGCGGCGGCGGGGCAGGGCGCTGGAGCGGTCCTCGACCTCGACGCGGATGCGGCGTTCGGGACCGGCCAGTACGCGCAGGGTGACGATCGCCGGGCCGTCGGTGTGCATCAGGGCGTTCACGATCAGTTCGTCCGCGACGAGTTCGATCTCGTCGCCGCGGGCCCGGGCGCCCCAGGCCCGGACGGCCGTGCCGATCATGTGCCGGGCCGAGACCAGGCCTTCGGGGTCGCCGGGGGCCACGTGCTGCTGGAGGCGGCCGCCCGTCTGCGGCGCGTCCTCGGCCTGGCGGCGCAGCAGCAGGAGGGCGACGTCGTCGTCGCCCCGCTCGTCGGCCATCTCGACCAACCGGTCGGCGAGCAGCGTGAGGTCGGCCGGGCCGGAGCGGACCATGGCGGTGAGGTACTGGATCCCGTCGTCGAGGTCGGCGCCGGGTTGTTCGACCAGGCCGTCGGTGCACAGGAGAAGCGTTTCCCCGGGGTCCAGTTCCACCGTGGTGACGGGGTACTCCAGGCGGCCGAACTCCGCCGAGAGGCCGAGCGGCATCCCGCCCTCCACGGGGAGCCTGCGGCAGTCGCCGTCGCGCGAGCGCAGCAGGGGGTCCAGGTGGCCCGCGCGGACCAGTTGGAGCACCCCGGTGGCGAGGTCGGCCTCGACGTAGGTGCAGGTGGCGAAGCGGTCGGTGTCCAGTTCGTGCAGGAAGACCGAGGCCCGGGCGATCACCGTGGCGGGTGCGTGTCCTTCGGCGGCGTAGGCGCGCAGCACGATGCGGAGCTGGCCCATCACGGCCGCCGCGTGCGTGTCGTGCCCCTGGACGTCGCCGATGACGGCGCCGACCCGCCCGCCGGGCAGCGGGATGACGTCGTACCAGTCGCCGCCGATGTCGCGGCCCATCCGGGCGGAGCGGTAGCGCACCTCGATCTGCGCACCGGGAACCGCCGGGATCCGGCGCGGCAGCATGGCCTGTTGGAGGCCCTCGGCGATGTCGTGCTCCTGCTCCAGCAGCATCGCGCGCTGGAGGCTCTGGGCGATGCTGCTGCCGAGGGCGACGAGCAGGTTCCGTTCGTCCTGGGTGAAGGCTTCCTTGTCCTGGTAGAGGAGTCCGATCGCGCCGATGGGACGGGCCTGGGCGATCAGCGGCAGGTAGGCGGCGGCCGAGATCCGCATGTACGAGATCTTCGACCAGAGTCCCGGGTAGGAGGCGGCGAACTCCTCCTGCGAGTCGATGAACCGGGGCTGGAGCGAGCGGACCACTTCGCTCATCGGGTACTGCTCGTCGATGCGGGTGTAGCGGGTGCCGGGGACGAAGCTGCCTTCGGGGCCCTCGGCGACCAGGTGGATGCGGCCCGCCTCGACCAGCCCCATCACCATGCCCATGGTGCCGAGCCGCTCCAGGCCGTGCGCGTCGCTGAGCGCGTCGATGACGTCCTGCACGGTGCGCGCGTGGGCGAGGGCGGCGGTGGTGCCCTCGACCACGGAGGTCTGGCGGCGGCGTTCCTCGTCCAGGCCGAGGCGTTCGGCGGAGTGGCTCAGCTCCTCGGTCGCGTCCCGGACGATGCCGATGATGCGGTACGGGCGCCCGTTCGCGTCGCGCATCACCCGGCCCTGGGTGTGGGTCCAGCGCAACCGCCCGTCGCGGCACCTGATCCGGAAGTAGGCGCCGTAGCTCTCCAGCCCGCCCTTGAGGGCGCTGGAGACCAGCGCGTCGAGCCGGGCCGCCTCGGCGGGCGGGACCCGGGGCGAGAGGGACTCGGGCCGCTCGTCGTAGTCCCGGGGCAGGGTGTCGAAGACGTCGAGGGCGGGCGGGTCCATGTGCATGAGTCCGGTGACCAGGTCCCAGTCGAAGCTGCCCATGCGGTTCAGGGAGAGCGACCGGTCCGGGTGTGCGGGCCAGTCGTCCGGCAGCGATACGGTGCTCGGCACCGGTCCACCATGACACATGAGCGGATCAGACGCTCTCCAACGAGTAACCCGGGTCCGGGGTGAAGTGCTGACCGGGCACGGCGTAGGGGTCGGTGGGGTCGTCCGGGGCATAGGGGTCGGTGGGCGCGTAGGGGTCGTACGGGCTCAGGCCGGGCCCGTCGGGGGTGGGCGGCAGCTCCGGGGGCGGGTCGCCGGGCGTTTCGCCGAGGGGTGGGACGGTGGGCGGCGCGGGCGGGTTCGCGGGCTCGGGCGGGAGGGGGCGGCTCGGGGTGTTCGGTACGGTGTCGCGGCCCGTGGGCGGGGCCGTGGCGGATCCGGACGGCGGGCAGTCCGGCGCGCCGGGCGGGGGCGGGACGGCGGCCCGCGGCGAGGACGGAGCCGTCGGCGGGGTGGTGCGGGCCAGGCTGTTGGGGTCCCGGGTGGCGCAGGGCGCCGACGGGGTCGGGGGCTGCGCCGGATCCGTCCGGTCGGTGGAGGGGATGCCGTCCGCCGGGTCCTGGGCGGGCGGCACGGCGGGGCTCTTGTCCTGGGCTCCGTCGTCGCCGGTCCTGCGCTCGATCCAGGTGTTGTCGCCGATGTTCGCGATGACGAGGCTGGTGATGACCTGGACGGTCGGTTCGATGACGATGACTTGGTGGGGGTCGTAGCCGGGCCAGGGGTCGCCCTTGAAGACGGGGTCTCCGCCCGCGGCGCGCGGGGGCCGGAGCGGGTTCCCGCAGGCGCAGCGGACCCGGGGCGTGCCGTGGTCGTCGACGAGGACCGCGGTGCCCGCCTGGAGGACGGACTGGAAGCCGGTGGCGCGGCCGTCCTTGAAGCCGTGGCCGGTCACCCGGGTGTCGGCGCGCAGCACGACCGGGGTCAGGCCGCGCAGGAACTCGGGGAGCTTCGCCCGTTCGATGCCGGCGGCCTCGGCGAAGCCCTTCGCCTTGGCGTCGTCGGAGGTCAGGTGGTCGACCTGGCGTTCGACGTCGCAGCTGCCGAGTCGCTGGGTGCCGCCGTAGAGGCCGGGGGTGGCGCCGCCGACGGTGCGGATGCCCTCGCCGGTGGCGTTGGGGGTGGGGGGTTGCAGCGGCGCGG
Organism: Streptomyces sp. NPDC059917; assembly: GCF_042730635.1. Classification (NCBI taxonomy): domain Bacteria; kingdom Bacillati; phylum Actinomycetota; class Actinomycetes; order Kitasatosporales; family Streptomycetaceae; genus Streptomyces; species Streptomyces sp. NPDC059917. Next base: position 23,989 of record NZ_JBHWLC010000073.1, on the reverse strand, counting down.
ATTCCGCCGTCGCGGTGGAGGGGTTGAAGGGGTCGGGGCCCGCCACGGCGACCGGCTGGAGCAGGACGTCCTGGCTCTCCGGTGCGGCCGCGGGGGTGCGCGATCCGTCCCCCGGGCCGCCGCAGGCCGCGGCGAGCAGCCCGAGCGCGGCGAGGAGGGCGGCGCCCGCCGGTGCGTGGCGGCGGGCCGGCTGCGGGGACGCCCGGCGCGGCGGAGGTTGCGGTACGTGCTGATCCGTCACGAGGTTCTCCCTGTTAGCCCCTGTTGCTCCCCTCTTGTCTGCCGCATGTCCGGGGGTGTCGCAAGCGGAGCGTCACCGTGGAGCCGCGGCCTTGAACATGTTCAAGAGAGCCTCTAGGCTCACACCGTGAGTTGAACGCGTTCAAGGCGTTCGACCGCACGGGGGAGGGCGGTCCGCGGTGACGGTACTGGTGAATTGCATCGTCACCGTGGGCATGCTCTACGTCGTCCCCTCGGGACTGCGCCTGATCGACCCGGCCCGGCTGCGCACGACCGCCCGGCTGTGGCCCCTGCTCGCGGCGCCCGGCGCCCTCTGCCTCTGGCTGCCCCGCGGCGCGCTCGCGGGCACCCTCGCCGCCCTCTACGGGTGCGCCACGCTGGCCCTCGTCCTGCACGCGACGGCCCGGCTGCTGCGCACCCGTTCCCTCGCCCCGCCCGAGATCGCGGTGCTCACCGCGCTCGTCACCCCCTCGGTCGCCGGGCTCGCCCTGGTCGCCGAGCGCACCGGGCACCGGCTCCTCGGCTTCGACCTGGAGATCCTGGCCCTGACGGTCCCGCACTTCCACTTCGCCGGATTCGCCGCGGCCCTGGTCGCCGGACTGGTGTGCCGGGCCGCCGCGCCCGGGCCGTGGGCGCGCTGGGCGGCGTACAGCGTGCCGGGCGGGACCCTGCTGGTGCTCGCCGGGTACTTCGTCGACGACTGGGCGGAGCTGGCGGGCGCCGTCCTGCTGACCTCGGGGATGTGGGCGGTGGCCCTGCTGACCTGGCGGGAGATCCGCCCCGGCGCACCGGACCGGGGCACCGCGGCGCTGCTCGCCTGCTCGGCCGGAGTACTGGCCCTCACCATGCTGCTCGCCCTGTGGTGGGCGCTGGGCGAGGCGAGCGGACTCCCGCACCCCACCGTGACCTGGATGGCCGCGACCCACGGCCTCGCCAACGCCCTCGGCTTCGCACTGTGCTCGGTGCTGGCCTGGCGCCGTCTGGAGGAGAACGCGTCATGACCCGCATCATCAGCGAGGGCGCCCACCGGCCGCGGCCCGCGGCCGCCGGGACCGACGCACTGACCTACCCCGACCGCGGGGCGACCCGGCTGCGCCCGCTGCCGCCGGGGTACCGCCACCTGGACCACCGGGTCCGGATCGGCCGCGGCCGGGCCGTCTTCGAAGCGGCCGGCGCCGCGGTCACCACCTTCGACCTGCACCGGGCGACCGGAATGCGGATCCGCGCCGACCACGGGGCCGTGCGGCCGGGCGGCCGCGTCGAGGTCGGGATCGGCTTCGGGCCGCTGCGCGTCACCGCGCCCTGCGAGGTGATCTGGACGGTCTACGGACCCGACCGGGCGGGCTTCGCCTACGGGACCCTCCCCGGGCACCCCGAATGCGGCGAGGAATCGTTCCTGGTGGAACTGGCCGGGGACGGTTCGGTCTGGTTCTCGGTCACCGCCTTCAGCCGCCCGGCCGCCTGGTACACCCGGCTCGCCGGTCCGGTCGTCCCGTTGCTCCAGCTCGGCTACGCCCGGGTGCTCGGCCGCACCCTGCGCGCCCTGGTCGCGCGCGGCTGATACTGGAGGCGATGGACTGGTTCACGTCGCCCGGATACTGGCTCGGCCGGCTGGTCTTCCAGCGGGCCCTGGCGGGCGTCTACGTCCTCGCCTTCGCCGGGGCCGCCCTGCAGTTCCGGGCGCTGATCGGCGCCCACGGCATGCTCCCCGTCCCGCGCTACGTCCGCCACGTGCCCTTCCGCCAGGCGCCCAGCCTGTTCCAACTGCACTACTCCGACCGGCTCTTCGCCTGCTGCGCCTGGTGCGGGGCGGTCCTGGCGGCGGCGCTGGCGGCGGGCGCGGGGGACGCCGTACCACTGGGCGCGGCGATGGCGATGTGGGCGGTGCTGTGGGCGCTGTACCTGTCCATCGTGAACGTCGGACAGACCTGGTACGCCTTCGGCTGGGAATCGCTGCTGCTGGAGGTGGGGTTCCTCGCGGTGTTCCTCGGCAACGCCCGGGTGGGGCCACCGGTGCTCGTGCTGTGGCTGCTGCGCTGGGTGGTCTTCCGGGTGGAGTTCGGGGCGGGACTGATCAAGATGCGCGGCGATCCCTGCTGGCGGCGGCTGACCTGCCTGTACTTCCACCACGAGACGCAGCCGATGCCGGGGCCGCTGAGCTGGTTCTTCCACCGGCTGCCGCGGCCGGTGCACCGGGTGGAGTGCGCCGCCAACCACGTCACCCAACTGCTGGTGCCGATCCTGCTGTTCACCCCGCAGCCGGTGGCGTCCGGGGCCGCCGGGGCGATCGTCGCGACCCAGCTGTGGCTCGTCCTGTCGGGGAACTTCGCCTGGCTGAACTGGCTCACGATCGCGCTCGCGCTCTCCGCCGTCGACTTCACCGCGCTCGCGGGCCCGCCGCCCCGCGCCGCGGCGCGTGCGGGACCGCTCTGGTACGTGGTGGCGGTGTGCGCGCTGACCGCGCTGGTGCTGCTGCTCAGCCGGCACCCGGTGCGCAACCTGCTCTCGCGGCGCCAGGTGATGAACCGATCCTTCGACGCGCTCCACCTGGTCAACACCTACGGGGCGTTCGGGACCGTCGGGCGGATCCGGGACGAGGTGGTGGTGGAGGGGACCGCGGATCCCGCCCCGCACCGGGACGGCGCGTGGCGGGAGTACGGCTTCAAGGGCAAGCCGGGGCGGCCGGAGCGGATGCCGCGCCAGTTCGCGCCCTACCACCTGCGGCTCGACTGGCTGATGTGGTTCGCGGCGCTCTCGCCCGGCTACGCGCGCGACTGGTTCGGCCCCTTCGTGGAGCGGCTGTTGGCGGGCGACCGGGACACCCTGCGGCTGCTCGCCCACAACCCCTTTCCCGGCGCCCCGCCGCGCTACGTCCGGGCGCGGCTGTACCGCTACCGGTTCAGCACCCCGCGGGAGCTGCGCGCGACGGGCGCGTGGTGGCAGCGCCGCCTGCTGCGCGAGTACCTGCCGCCCACCCGGCTGTCCGGGCCCGGCCCGGGGACGCACACGGAGCACGGCCCGGGCCGGACGGGGCACGACTCAGGCGAGTAGGGCGGCCTCGCGCTCGGCGCTGATGCCCTTCTCGGGCCGGTCCGCGCGCTGCGGGGCCACTCCCCCGATCCCCTGGAGCCAGCTCCAGCTGTCGGCCACGGTCTCCTCGACCGGGCGGCACACCAGACCGGCGTCCAGGGCCTTGGAGACGTCGCCGCCGAACATGTAGTCGTACAGCTCGCCCTCGGGCAGCCACACGGGCAGCTCGGTCCACGGTTCCACCCCCGCGGCCTGGATCAGCCCCGGGTCGGTCCACCGCAGCTCCGCGCCGCCACCGGTGACGGCGACGACGGATTCGAGGAAGGTGCCCATGGTGGCGTGTCCGAGCGGCGAGGCGAGGTTGTACGCTCCCCCGCGCCCGTCCCGCGCCGCGTCGAGGGTCCAGCGCGCGAGGTCGCGCACGTCGATGTACTGGAGCCGGAGCCCGCGCGGCCCCGGGGCCAGCATCGGACCGCCGCGCGCCGCGCGCCCGAGCCACCAGGGCAGCCGACCGACGTTCTCGTAGGGCCCGATGATCAGTCCGGCGCGCACCAGCAGGGCGTGCTCCTCGCCGAAGACGGCGAGGGCGGCCAGCTCGCCGCCGCGCTTGTCCTCGGCGTAGGCCACCGCGTCGGCGTCGGGCGAGCCCTCGACCACCGGGGCGTCCTCGCCCAGGCCGGGGGGCGAGGGGTAGGCGTAGACGGAACGGCTGGATATGTACGCGTAGTGGCCGACCCGGCCGTGCAGCAGCCGCGCGGCGTCGCGCACGGCCGTGGGGGCGCCGCTCCAGGTGTCGACGACCAGGTCCCACTCTCCCTCGGCGAGGGCCGCGAGCCCGTCGGGGGCGGTGCGGTCGCCGTGGAGGGACGCCACCCCCGGCGGCGCCTCGTGCCGCCCGCGGTGGAAGACGGTGACCTCCCAGCCCCGCTTCAGCGCGTCCTCGGTGATCGCCCGGCCCACGAATTCGGTCCCGCCCAGCATCAGTAGCTTCATGCCGTCAGCCTGCCGGGCGGCCCGGGCGGCGGGAAGCGGTGATCGCCGTCAGCGATGACGCTGTCGGCGTACACCGGGACGCGCATCGGCGCACATCGCCCCACAACGGCGCAACGCGCACCCGCGCCCCGCCGCCGGATCGGCGCGGAGACGCGGGTGTGGGGCGCGGCGGCCGCCGGTACGGGCCGGGGCCGGGACGGTCAGTCGATGCCGGGCAGGATGTGCGGCTCCGCCAGGTCCTCTTCGTATCCGGCGAGCCGGATCGGTGCGGACCGGGCCCACACTTCCAGGCTCCCCAGTTGGTCCGAGCGGTTGCGGGAGCGATTGTCCGTCCGCTCCGTCACCCCATGGTCACGCTTGGTCAGTTCAGGTGTCACCGCGCACTCCTTTGTGTCGCGTAACCCGGCGGGCGTACCGCTGCCGGGCAGGGAAGGGACATCCGGACGCGGTGGCGCCATGGTTCTCGATACGGAGCGTGGCCCTGGTGGGGCCGTCCGTGTGCCTCAGGGTACACATATGAGCGGGACCCCGCTCGATGGAAAGGTAAAATCCACTTTCGACCCCTTGATTTCGGCCGATGTTCAGGACTTCGCCCACGGCGCGCCGACGAAGCGGGTAATGCACCGCCGCGGGGAGCGGCGGGCGGGCGGGAACGACGAACGGCCCCGTACGACCGGGGGCGGTCGTACGGGGCCATCGGGGCGGGCCGGGGGCGGGCCGCTACCAGTTGCCGGGCGCGTAGTCCTTGAGGAAGACGCCGAAGAGGTCCTCGCCGGCCTCGCCGCGGATGATCGGGTCGTAGACCCGGGCCGCGCCGTCGACCAGGTCGAGCGGGGCGTGGAAGCCCTCCTCCGCGAGTCGGACCTTGTCCGGGTGCGGGCGCTCGTCCGTGATCCAGCCGGTGTCGACCGCCGTCATGAGGATCTGGTCGCTCTGGAACATTTCCTGGGCGCTGGTGCGCGTCAGCATGTTCAGCGCGGCCTTCGCCATGTTGGTGTGCGGGTGGCCCGCGCCCTTGTAGCCGCGCCCGAAGACGCCTTCCATCGCGGAGACGTTGACCACGTAGCGGCGCTCGGCGGCGGCCGCGGCCATCGCCGGGCGCAGCTTGCTGATCAGGATGAACGGCGCGGTGGAGTTGCACAGCTGGACTTCGAGCAGCTCGATCGGGTCCACCTCGGACACCGTCTGGATCCAGCTGTTCGTGTGGTGCAGGTCCGGGACCAGGCCGCCCGCGTCGATCGCGGTACCGGCGGCGATCCGCTCCAGCGAGGCCGAACCGGAGACCAGGGCCAGCTCGGTGACGTCCTGGGCGGTGAGCTTCTCGCCGTGGCCGGTGGGCAGGGCGGCGACCCGGTCGACCGTGCCGCTGCCGAAGGTGCCGATGACCTCGGAGGCGGGCAGTTCGCCGGCGGGCAGCGGGGCGTTCTCCGCCGCGACCAGCTCGCTGTAGGCGCCAGGGGAACGGCGCACCGTCTGCGCGGCGTTGTTGATCAGGATGTCGAGGGGGCCCTCGGCCGCGACCGAGTCGGCGAGCGCGACGACCTGCGCCGGGTCGCGCAGGTCGATGCCGACGATCTTCAGGCGGTGCAGCCACTCGTGGCTGTCGGGCATCGCCTTGAAGCGGCGGACCGCGTCGTTCGGGAAGCGGGTGGTGATGGTCGTGTGCGCGCCGTCGCGCAGCAGCCGCAGCGCGATGTACATGCCGATCTTGGCGCGGCCGCCGGTGAGCAGGGCGCGGCGGCCGGTGAGGTCGGTCCGGGCGTCGCGGCGCGCGCGGTTGAAGGCGGCGCAGTCCTGGCAGAGCTGGTGGTAGAAGGCGTCGACCTCGACGTAGCGCGTCTTGCAGACGTAGCAGGAGCGCGGGCGCTGGAGTATCCCGGCGACCGGGCCCTTGGTCGCGGTGCTCAGGGCGTTGCCCTGGGTCTCGTCGTCGATGCGCTCGGCGGAGCCGGTCGCGGTGGCCTCGGTGACGGCCTTGTCGTTGGCGGTCTTGGCGGCGCGGCGGTCCTGGCGGCGGCGCTGCTTGACCGTGCGGTAGATACCGGCGGTCGCGCGGCGTACCGTGACGGCGTCGGGGTGGTCGACGTCGAGCTCGTCCAGCTCGTCGAGCACGGCGAGGCAGACGGCCAGGCGCTCGGGGTCGATGCCCGGGCCGTACGTCTGGATGTCTTCGGTCACCGTCATGGCCGTTGCCGTTCCTCGCTCGAACTCGCCCGCGTCCACGTTTCGCGAACTCCTCAAAAGCAGAACTGTACGGATCCGACGCGCCCGGGACCAAACCGCTTCCGCCCGCCTCACGCGCAGCGGCCGGATCGTCACGGTATGTACGGATGGGCGGCGTTCTCCGACCGCGATCGCGGTCATCCCGCCGGATGACGAACGGCTCCCGCACGACCAGCGGACTACAGATTTGCTAGGCGTGTACTACTCCCGGAGTACAGGTGATCACCACCTGTGGGACGAGGAATACTCGAGCGGGACCGGGCATTGTGGCCCACATGAGTGCCCTAGCCCTGTCAGTCCTCCTCTGCTTGATCTCCGCGCTCGCCTACGCGGCCGGCGCGATCGTGCAGGAGCGGGTTGCGGAAAGCAGCCCCGGGCGGCCGTACGCGCCGCTCGCCCGGGGCGGCTGGTGGCTGGCCGTGGGGCTCAACGGGCTCGGCGCGCTGTTGCACGTGGTCGCGCTGGCGTACGGTCCGCTCAGCCTGGTCCAGCCGCTGGGCGCCCTCACCATCGTCTTCGCCCTGCCGATGGCCGCCGTCCTCGTCGGTCGCCGGGCGGGTGCGGCGGCCTGGCGCGGTGCGGTGCTGGCCACGGTGGGCCTGGCCGGGCTGCTGGCCCTCACCGGCGGTGACGGACGGGACGGGCAGACCCTGTCGGGCGGTGAGCGCACCCTGCTGCTCCTGCTGACGGCCGGGGTGTCGGCGGCGCTGTTCCTCGCGGCCCGCCGGGTCCGGCGCGCGGTGTTGCGCAGCGTGCTGCTGGCGAGCGCGGCCGGTACGGCCTTCGGCATGGGCTCGGTCTTCACCAAGTCGGTGGCGGAGGGCTTCGAGCAGGGCGCCGTCTTCGGCCAGGCCGCGCAGTTGGCCTCGATCGCCGCGCTCGCGGCGGCCGGACTGGTGCTCTCCCAGGCGGCCTACCGGGGCGCCGGGTTGACCGCGCCGCTGGCCACGGTGACCGTGGTCAACCCGGTGGTCGCGGCCAGCGTCGGCATCACGCTCTTCGACGAGGGCTTCCGCTTCGGCGCCCTCGGCACCCTCGGCGCCCTGGTGAGCGCCGCGGTCGCGGCGGTCGGCCTGGTGCTGCTCACGGCCGTACCGCCGCGCGTGCGGGTCTCGTCCGACGCCGACGGCGGCGCCGTTCCCGCGGTTGCCTCAGATGTCGACTCCGTGCCCGCGCAGGTAGGCCAGCGGGTCGACGTCGGTGCCGTAGCCCGGCCCCGTCCGGATCTCGAAGTGCAGGTGTGGTCCGGTGGTGTTGCCGGTCGAGCCGGAGCGGCCGATCCGCGCTCCCCCGCTCACCTGCTGACCGGCCTTGACCCCGAGGGCCGACAGGTGCGCGTACTGCGAGTACCGGCCGTCGGTGTGCCGGATCACGACCTGGTAGCCGTAGGCGCCGGCCCAGCCCGCCGAAACGACCTCTCCGGGGGCGACGGCCTTGACGGACGTGCCGGTCGCCACCGGGAAGTCGACGCCCGTGTGGTAGCCGCTGGACCATGAGGAACCCGCGACGTGGTAGGCCGTGCCCAGACCGGCGTCCACGGGTGCGGTGAAGCCGCCCGAGGCGGCGGCGGGCTTCGGCTTGGCCGCCGCCGGTTCGACGGGCTTGACCGGGTCGGCGGTGCGCGGCGGCTTCTCGGGTGAGGGCGTCGGCTTGGGAGTCGGCGCCGGGGTGGCCGCGGGCGGTGGGACCGGGGGCTTGGGCGTGACCGGTGCGGTCGTGACCCGCAGAGTGAGCCGCTGGCCCGGGAAGATCATGTCGGGGTCGTTGCCGACGGTGGCCCGGTTGGTCTCGTAGAGCGCCTGCCAGCCCCCCTCGACGTGCTGGCCCCGCGCGATCGCCGAGAGCGAGTCGCCCGGCGCGACGACGTACGGATTGGGCAGGACGGAGGTGCCCGTCGGGGTGGGACCGCTCTTGGCGGCCTGGGGCGCGGCGTCCTGTGCCGTGCCGGTCCGGGCCTTGCCGGTCGCGGCCTTGTCCGTCTGCGCCGTGCCGGTCCGCGCGCCCTGTCCGGTCGGCGCCTTCGGGGTCACCGCGGGGGCCGCGCCGCCCCGGCTGAGACCGGCCTCCTTGGAACAGACCGGCCAGGCCTGCGGTCCCTGGGAGCCCAGCACCTTCTCGGCGACCGCTATCTGCTGGTCCTTGGTGGCGAGGTCGGCGCGGGCGGCGTACGCCGTGCCGCCGAAGGCCCGCCAGGTGCTCTGGCTGAACTGGAGTCCGCCGTAGTAGCCGTTGCCGGTGTTGATGTGCCAGTTGTTCGTGGACTCGCAGGCGGCGACCTTGTTCCACGTGTCGACGGTGGCGGCGTGGGCGGCGCCGGCGCCGATGAAGGGCAGCGCGATCCCGGCGCCGCCCGCGGTCACCACCAACGAAGCCCGGTTGATCGTGCTCGGTTGGTACCGGCGGTGCCGGCCCCGTACGCCCATGGGAGCCCCCTTGAAGACATCAGGAACCGCACAACCTAACGCTGCCACCACACCTTGACAAGAGGCGCAACAGGGCGCGCCACAGCGGTGGTTGAGCGGATCTCAGCGTGGGAGAGATCCACATGCGGGCGCCGCGATGTAGCGTCGGCATCCTCCGTACCCGACGGGGCACCGGAGAACACCCCGGCACACCGAGGCACACCAGGAGCGCGACGATGAGCAGCACGGCCCAGATCGGCGTCACCGGGCTCGCGGTGATGGGCAGCAACCTCGCCCGGAACTTCGCCCGCAACGGCTACACCACCGCCGTCCACAACCGCACCGCCGCGAAGACCCGCGCCCTGGTCGAGGAGTTCGGCCACGAGGGCACCTTCATCGCCGCGGAGTCGGCGAAGGAGTTCGTCGACGCGCTGGAGCGCCCCCGGCGCCTCATCATCATGGTGAAGGCCGGTGATCCCACCGACGCCGTGATCCGCGAGTTCGCGCCGCTGCTGGAGGAGGGCGACGTCATCATCGACGGCGGCAACGCGCACTTCGAGGACACCCGGCGGCGCGAGCGCGAGCTGCGCGAGCAGGGCATCCACTTCGTCGGCGTGGGCATCTCCGGCGGCGAGGAGGGCGCGCTGCTCGGTCCGAGCATCATGCCAGGCGGCTCGCCGGAGTCGTGGGCGTCCCTCGGCCCGATGCTGGAGAAGATCTCCGCCAAGGCCGCGGACGGCACGCCGTGCACCTCGCACGTGGGTCCGGACGGCGCGGGCCACTTCGTGAAGATGGTCCACAACGGCATCGAGTACGCCGACATGCAGCTGATCGCCGAGGCGTACCACCTGCTGCGCGAGGTGGCCGGGTACTCCCCGGCCCGGATCGCGGAGACCTTCCGCGCGTGGAACCGGGGCCGCCTGGACTCCTACCTGATCGAGATCACGGCGGAGGTGCTGGCGCACACGGACGCGGCGACCGGTCGCCCGTACGTCGACGTCGTGGCCGACGCCGCCGAGCAGAAGGGCACCGGCCGCTGGACCGTGCAGATCGCCCTGGACCTCGGGGTCCCGGTGTCCGGGATCGCCGAGGCGGTCTTCGCACGGGCCGTCTCCGGCCACGCGGAGCTGCGCGCCGCGTCCCGCGCGCTGGGCGGCCCGTCGGCCTCGGCGCTGCCCGCGGACGAGGCCGACGCCTTCGCGGCCCGGGTCGAGCAGGCGCTGTACGCGTCCAAGATCGTCTCGTACACCCAGGGCTTCCACCAGATCCAGGCGGGCAGCGCGGAGTACGGCTGGGGCGTGGACCCGGGTGCGGTGGCCTCGCTGTGGCGGGGCGGCTGCATCATCCGGGCCGCGTTCCTGGACCGGATCCGGGCGGCGTACGACGCCCGGCCGCAGCTGCCGAGCCTGCTGGCCGACGACCGGTTCGCCGAGGAGATCGGCGCCGCGCAGGACGACTGGCGCGAGGTCCTGGTGACCGCCGTCCGCCAGGGCGTGCCGGTCCCGGCCTTCGCGGCCTCGCTGTCCTACTACGACGCGTTGCGCGCGGACCGGCTCCCGGCGGCCCTGACCCAGGGCCAGCGGGACTTCTTCGGCGCGCACACCTACCGGCGCACCGACCGCGAGGGCTCGTTCCACACCCTCTGGAGCGGCGACCGCTCCGAGGTCCGCACGGACTGATCACCGCGCACCGGCGGCGCCGGTCCCCTCGCTGCTCGGTCGTCCCGGTCGTCGGGGGTTCAGCTGAGGGGGCCGGGCTGCGGGAGCGGCGCGGGGCCCGGCGGCGGCGGGATGGGGTCGGGCTCGGGGACCGGTCCGGGTACGGGCGGCGCGGGCCGGGGCGGAGCGGGCACCGGGTCCGGTACGGGCGGCGTCGGCGCGGGCGGGGTCGGCACCGGGTCGGGGGCGCCCGGATCGGGAGCGCCGGGCTCGGGCACGCCGGGGTCGGGCCGGGGCGTGGGGAACGGGTCCGGCAGCACCGGCTCGGGGACCGGGTCGGGCCAGGCGGATCCGGGGGGCGGGTTCGCTACGTTTCGCACCATGGGCCCCGCCTTCCCCTGATCCCGGGGGCTATGCCCGCCGGAGCGCACCCACCGCCGCCGCGAGGCCGACCGCGGGGCTGGACAGCACCGGGACGCCCGTCGTGGACCGGGCCGCCGCGCCCGCCATCGACACCTGGGCCAGCACGATCACGTCCGCGTCGACCACCGCGTCCACCGCCGCGGCCACGAGCGCCAGGAACCCCGCGTCGTCACCCGCTTCGAAGCGCTCCCAGGCACCCGGCACCACCCGCGTCCACGGGGTCGGGGCCGCCGCGCACCCGGGGCGTTCGCGCTCCAGGGCACCGGCCTCCTCCCGGAGCAGGGCCAGCGTCGGGGCGAGGGTGCTCTCCACGGTGGCCAGGACCGCGATGCGGGGGCCCGTACGGACGGCGGCCGCGGCCATCGGCCGGTCGACCCGCAGCACCGGGCGCCCGAGGACCGGCCCGAGCCGTTCCGCGACCGCCCCGATCGTCGAGCAGGTGCAGAGCACCGCACCGTCCCCGCTGCCCGGACCGGCCAGCAGGGACTCGATCTCCCCGGCCACCGCCCCGGGGCCCGCCGCGCGGGCCCGGGCCAGCAGCTCGGGCACGACGAGGTGCCGCAGCGCCGTCCCCGCGTGGTGCCGGTCCCGCAGCGCGTCGAAGACCGGCACGTGCACCGGGGAGGTGTGCAAGAGCGTCAGCCCGCCCGGGCCCGCCCGCCCGCTCACCAGAGCGCCGGATCGGTGTCCAGTCGCCGCTTCGCCGCGGCGACGACCTCGGCCGACGGCTGTGGCGCCCGGTCGGGGTGGCGGGCCGCCCAGGCGGCCGCGTACGGGCAGAGCGGGACCACGGCGACGCCCTCGGCGGCCGCGATGCCGTACAGGGCGGCGACGAGGTCCCCGGCGATCCCCTTGCCCTCGTGGCCCGGCTCGACCACCGTGTGCACGGCGACGAGGGCGCCCGCGCCCGGCTCCGAGGGGAGCACGAAGTAGGCGATCACGCCGACCCGCTCCGTCCCCTCATGGGCCCGCAGCCGCCCGGCGGCCCGGTCGTCCCTGATCTCGATCGCCATGTCCTCGCCTCTCGTCCCTCGTCCCTCGTCCCCGACGGCCCGTCCCGGTCCCGCGACCGCCGTCAGACGGCGACCGCGTGCGGGCTGCGCCGCTGCTCGGTCCCCGGTACGGGGGCGGCGGGGTCGGCGCCCAGTTCCACGATCCGGTTGTCGGCGTCGACGTGCACGACGCGCGGCACGAAGGTCCGCGCCTCGGCGTCCTCGAACTGCCCGTAGCTGATGAGGATCACCAGGTCACCGGGGTGCACCAGATGGGCGGCGGCCCCGTTGATCCCGATCACCCCGGAACCGCGCTCGCCCTCGATGACGTACGTCTCCAGCCGGGCGCCGTTGTCGATGTCGACGATGTGCACCAGCTCCCCGGGCAGCAGATCGGCCGCCTCCATGAGATCGCCGTCGATGGTCACGGACCCGACGTAATGCAGATCGGCCTGGGTGACCGTGGCGCGGTGGATCTTGGATTTGAACATGTTCCGCAGCATTTTCAACTCCTGAAAGACGGCTCCCTGCCTGCTTCCTGCAGGTCAAGGGCGCTGCGCACTCTACATGGACGCCCCTTGAGGCGAGGCTGAAAAGGAACATCGTCCTCGTCCCGCGACAAGCGGACAGGCAGTGCGCTTCCTGCGGTCACAGCCCCCGGCCGAGCGGGGCGTGGGGGCGCCGGATGTCCTGCGGGTGGGCCGTGTGCAGCACGGCCTCCTCGTAGGCGATGGTGCCCGCCGCCACGAGGGCGTTGATGCCGCTCTCCAGGGTCTGCATGCCCTCGCCGTGGCCGGTCGCGATCATGTTGCGGAGCTGGCGGGTCTTGCCCTCGCGGATCAGGTTGCGGACCGCCGACGTACCGACCAGTACCTCGAAGGCGGGCGCCCTGCCCCCGCCGATCCTGGGGATGAGCGTCTGGTTGAGGATGCCGACCAGGGTGTGCGCCAATTGGAGGCGGATCTGGGGCTGTTGCTCGGCGGGGAAGACGTCGACGATGCGGTCCAGCGTCTGCGACGTGTCGTTGGTGTGCAGGGTGGCGAACACCAGGTGCCCGGTCTCGGCGATGGTCAGGGCCGCGGAGATGCTCTCCGGGTCGCGCATCTCGCCCAGGAGCAGGACGTCGGGATCCTCGCGCAGGGCCGCGCGCAGCGCGGCGGGGAACGACGCGGTGTCGGCGCCGACCTCGCGCTGGTTGACCGCCGCGCGCTTGTGCCGGTGCAGGTACTCGATCGGGTCCTCGATGGTGAGGATGTGCACCGACCGGTGCCGGTTGACGTGGTCGAGGAGCGCGGCCAGGGTCGTCGACTTCCCCGACCCGGTCGGCCCGGTCACCAGGACGAACCCGCGCGGCAGGCCCGCCCACCCGACCGCGACCGCGGGGAGGCCGAGCTGCTCGGACGACGGTACGTCGAACGGGATGATGCGCAGCGCCAGCGCCGACGTGCCGCGCTGCACGAAGGCGTTCCCGCGCAACCGGGCCTTCTCCCCCCAGCTGAACGCGAAATCGACCTGCTTCTCCGCGCGGAAGCGTGCCGTGAGTTCCTCGCCCAGCACCCCGGTCACCAGGCGGTCGACCTCCGGCTCGCTCAGCGCGGCCCCCTCGACCGGTCGCAGGGCGCCGTCGACGCGGAGGAACGCCGCCGATCCGGCGGTGAGCAGCAGGTCGCTGCCGCCCCGCTCCCACAGCTCGCCGAGCAGGTGGTCGATGATCGCGGAACTCGGCCCGGACATGGTGGTCTCCAAGATGGTGTGTTCGCTCATGGCAGGACCGTCCACTGCTCGACCGTGCCGGTGTGGCCGTCGAAGGACACGGCGGCCCGGACGAGCGGGCCGGACAGGAGGTCGATCCGGGTGCCGCCGAGGTGCTCGGTCGCGCCGCCGCTCCCGGCGGTCACGGTGTAGGTCACGGTCAGTCCCGCCAGTTGGGAGGCGGTGGTCAGGCCGCACGGGGCCAGGTCGACCCGGTCGGTCACCGGGCCGTTCGCGCCGAGACGGACGGGCAGGTCGAGGGAGTCGTCGACGTCGGCGCAGGTGCTGCCGGGGAAGCGCACCGACATCTTCACCGACGTCGCGTCGCCTTCCTCGTGGTGCGCCACCTGCAGGACGACGCGGTCGAGCGGTCCGGTCGCGGCCGCTGGCGGCCGGGCGTAGCCGCCGAGCGTCAGGGCCGCCCGGCCGCCGCCGGGGAGGGCGGCGTCCGTGACGTCGACGGCCGCGCCCGGGGCCGGGGGCGCGAACCCGCTGATCGCCGTGACCGACGCCGCTCCGGCGCTCACGGCCGGATAGGTCGTGAACAGCACCGGCTCCGGTGGGATGCCGATCGCCGGGCGCAGGTATCCGGGGGCCGTGTCGATGCCCAGATCGATGGTCCGGGCGATGATGCCGCGGGTGACGACCTGGGCGCTGACCTGGCTCATCGACAGGTCGACGGCGGCGGTCGGCGCGTAGACGGTGCCGTTGACCACCAGGCGGCTGTGCCGGGTGGCCGTGTCGGCGTCGTCGGTCGACTTCAGCACCGCGCAACCGCCGCTCTCGGTGAGGCAGCCGGACAGGGCCCTGATGGACGGGGCCCGGAACACGATGGCGAGCTCGACGCCGTCGAGCCGGGCGGTGGCGTCCGTACTGCCCGGGCCCAGCTTCGCCCCGTAGGAGACGGCGAGCGCGGACAACTGGGCGCCGTTCTCGACCCCGCAGGCGCCGAGGTCGACCAGGTCTTCTCCGAGTGCGGCTTCGTGGGTGGTCAGGGCGTGGTGCGCGTCGCAGGCGGTACCGGTGCCGGAGACGGTCAGCTCGGTGGTGGGCGCTTTCGTGGGCGCGGGCGGCGCGGGTGGCGCGGGTGGCGCCGTCGACGCGGGCGGCGGCGGGGTGGTGTCGTCGGCCCGGTGCGCCACGCGCAGCACGAGGCGGTCGATCACCGCGCCCGCCGGCAGGGGCGGCATCGCGAACGCGCCGAGCCGGATCGACGCCGACGGGGTGACCGGGGAAAGGGTCGCGGTCGAGACGGTGGTGTCGATCGCCTGCGCGCGCGTCGGATCGAGGAAGGCCGCGGCCGTGGGCGCCGCGGTACTGGTCGCCCGGGTGGGGCGCACCGGGAGCGGGGGTCGATGGGTCAGTTCCAGGGTGACGCCGTCGAGTTGGTCGGTGGCGCCGGTGCTGCCGGCGCCGAGGGTGGCGGTGTAGGTCACGACCAGGCCGGTCAGCTGGGCCGGGTCGGTCAGCCCGCAGACGGCGACCAGGTCCAGGGTGTCGGTGGCCAGGGCGCCCTGGTGCGCGGCGAGCTTCCGCGGGGTCGTGCAGGAGACCGGTATGCCGGGCCCGGCCAGGGTGACCGAGACCGTCGGCGGCGGCCCTCCGCCCGCGCCGGGATCGTCGCGGTGCGCGACGTGCAGCAAGGCCCCGTCCAGGACCGAGCCGCGCGCCACCGCCGGGGTGTCGTAGCCGCCGAGAACGAGGGCGGCGGTGGGTGTGGTGACCGGGTCGAGGGTGGCGGCGGCCGTGTCGACGCCGTCGATCGCCCTGGCGTTGGTCGCGCGGACGAAGGTCGTCGACTCCGCGCTCGTCGCCGGCCGGGGCGGCGGCGGGTCGTAGACGATTTCGAGCCACATGCCGTCCAGGGCATGGGCGCCGGTGGTGCCGCCCGCCTTCAGCCCGGCCGTGTACGTCGCGGTCAGGCCGGGCAGCTGGGCGGGGTCGGTGATGCCGCACGCCAACAGGTCGACGCGGTCGTCGCCCGGGACGGCGCGCGCGGTGAGCGGCAGGTCGGTACAGCCGCCACCGCCGCCCGCGGGGGTGACGGCGACCCGGGGTCCCGCCGCGTCGCCGCTCTCGCGGTGGGCCACCCGCAGGACGGCGGAGCTGATCGTCGACCCCGGCGGCAGGGGAGGCCGGCCGTAACCGGCCAGGGTGATCGACGCGGAGGGGGCCTCCGCGGTCAGATCGGCGGCCGCCACCAGCGGTGTCGGCTGTTCTCCGATCTCCAGGGCGCTGTCGGGGTTGGCGGCGGTGGCGGTGAATCCGCTCGACGCGGTCACGGCGGTCGGCTTGAACGTGGTCGGCGTGCGGTACGCGACCTCCAGCCGGATGCCGTCCAGGCGTTCCGTGGCGGCGGCGCCGCCCGGGTCGAGGGTGGCGGCGTAGGTCACGGTCAGGCCGGTGAGCCGAGCCGGGTCGGTGAGCCCGCACGCGCCCAGCAGGTCGATCGGGGGGTCCACGGCGGGCGCCGTGTGCCGGGGCAGGTCTGCGGTGCGGCAGGTGTCCGCGCCGACGGCGGTGGTGACCTTCACCGCGCCGGGGGCGGTCAGGTCTCCGTCGTCCCGGTGGCCGATGCGCAGCTTCGCGGCGGTGATGACCGAGCCGGGCGGCACCTGCGGGGCGAAGCCGCCGAGTTGCACGGAGGCCGACCGCCGTGTCGTCGGGTCGAGGACGGCGTCGGCCGTGCAGCTCGTGGTGCCGGTCGGCTGCGGACAGCCGGGCGGAGCGGGCCGTTCGCCACTGGTCAGGGCCTGGCCCGGGTTGGTGAAGCCGGTGTTCGCGACCACCGCCGTGGGCTGCAGCGTGTGCGACGGCTTCGGCGGCTGGACGCCGTACACCGCCACCTGCTGCGCGTCGGGGGTCACCGGGGCGCACAGTTCGGCCTGCCCGCGGTCGACCTGGAGCCGACTGCCGCCGCCCATCATCAGCGCCACGCCCTCGGCCCGCGTCCTGTCGCAACCGCCCGGGTTCGGGACGGTCGGGCGGGACGGGGCTGCGGGGTCCCAGCCCGCCTGTGTGCCGCCGACCACGCTGACCGTGGGATCGTCGACCGTCCAGACCGCGGGGCCGCCGGTGAAGGTGAAGTCGAAGTGGTAGAGGCCCGGTTGGAGCCACACCACGACGCCCGGGCAGCCGCCACCGGTGAGGCCGTTGAGGGCGCGGGCATCGTCGTAGTAGCCGGGCTGCAACCGCACCAGCCAGGCACCGGGCCCGGGGCACGCGGGCGCCGTCCGCCGGACCGGCACGGCCGTGGCGGGCGGGGTGTGGTCCGGGTCGGCGCCCACGACCGCGTCGGCGGGATCGGGCGGGGTGTCGTTGGCGCAGGCGTGCGCGTACGGGGTCTGGGTCGCGGGCAGTTGGGGCTGCGACAGGGCGCCGCTGCACGCGCCTACGGCGGACACGTCGCCCGACACCGCCATCGAGGCACCGGCGCCGGTGGTGATGTTCGATTGGGAGAACACGCCGCCCTGCACGCGCAGGCCGCGCGCGCTCACGTTGATGCCGTCCTTCTCCCCCCGGCCCAGGCTGTGCAGCGCGGCCTGCGGTTGCGTCGCGCGCGTGGTGGCGGCGGACGCCTTGAGGGGGTCGCAGTGGACGATCATCCGGCGACCGTTGATCGGCGGGGCGGTGTAGTCGGCGCAGGGGTTGCCCTGCGCGAAGTTCTTGATCGCGAGCTGGGTGGCGCCGTCCGCGCTGTAGCCCAGCCTGCCCTGGTCGGCGTACGCCTTCGCGGCCTTCAGCCCCGTCCCGGCGAACGACAGGACCGAGACGGCGACCAGGCCGAAGACGACGATGAAGGCCAGGGCGAGGATCAGCGTCGCGCCCTGTTCGTCACCGCGCGGGCGGCGCGGACGCAGGGGGGCGGTCATGACGCGCTCGATCGTCGGACGGCGGTGAGGGCCGTCGGGGGCGCGCCGGGGTTGCTCCGCACGGTGAGCGTTACCTCCATGGGCGAGGTGCACGGGGTTTCGGCACCGCAGTCCAGAGTCACGGGATGGGTCGATGTGGTGGTGTCGAACCGGCCCAGCAGCGTGGTGACGACGCCCCGGTCGGTGCACGTCACCCGGCTGAGGGCGCCGGTCGGCCGGTCGTAGGCGTAGACGACGTCGGAGCCGGACCGGCCCAGGTGGACGATCACGTCGGCGACGCCGCACGCGGGGGTGGTCGTCACCCTGTCCGCGCTGTGCACGTCGCCGCCGAAGTAGCGGTTCAGCGTGCCGGTCGCGCCGGTCGCGGCCACCCGCCGCTCGGTGCCCGCCGTGAACCGCAGCCCGAGGAGTATCGCCTGGGGCAGGAGCGCCCCGATGATGCCCAGGATGACGATCGTGACCAGCAGCTCGGTCAGGGTGAACCCCGACTCCGAGCGGCTGCCCGCCCGTTGCTTCGTCATGACAGCATCGACTCCCGCTTGACCACTTCGAGGACCGCGTCCCCGACGGGGCGCGGGCCCGTCGAGTGCACGGTCAGCGTCACCTTCTGCACTCCGGTGTCGGCCGTCGGGCAGGCCGGGCCGAACGCACCGACCCCGTCCCAGTACGCGACCTCCACGGTCACGGTGTATCCGGCCGGTGGCGGCGGAGTCTCGTATCCGGTCGCGCAGGACACGTACGGGTCGCCGACGACCTTCTCGGCGGCGCTGCGGACGAACGAGTCGGCGCCGGTCAGCCTCTGCTGCGCGACCGCGCCGATGATCGCGGTGCCCATGCCTCCGAGGAGGGCCACGAAGGCGACGCCCATGAGCACCACGGCGACGAGGACCTCGATGAGGGTCTCCCCCTCTTCGCCGCGGCGCCGGAGCGGGCGCGGCGCCGTGGGGCGCGCCGGGCCGGTCACTGGACGTCGACCTGGTTGAAGACGCCGTAGATCGCCGACAGGAGGGCGACGGCCACGAAGCCCACGACCACCCCGACCATGATCACCATGGCCGGTTCGAAGAGGCTCGTCATGCGTTTGAGTTTGTGCTGCAGTTCCTTCTCGTAGAACTCCGAGACGTTCTCGAGCTGCTCGTCGAGGGTGCCCGTCTCCTCCCCCACGCGCATCATCTGGGTGACTGCGCCGGGGAACAGCTTGGTACGGGCGATCGGCCGGGACATGCCGCCGCCTTCGAGCATCTGCGTCCGGGCCGTCCCGATGGACCGTTCGTACACCCGGTTGTTGGCGCCCGAACCGGCCAGGCCGAGCGCCTCGGGGATGGGCACACCGGCCTTGATCATCGAGGTCAGGATGCGGCAGAACCGTTCGATGACCATGTAGCGGACCACGTCGCCGACCACCGGCATGGCCAGCAGGAAGCGGTCGCGCAGCACCCGCCCCCGCTCGGTCCGCAAACCGGCGATCAGCGCCGCCACGAGCACGACGAGCACACCGGCGATGACCGGGTACCAGGCCGTGACGAAGTCGGTGAAGCCCAGCAGGATCCGGGTGGGCAGCGGCAGTTCCGCATGGAAGGACGCGAAGAACACCTTGAAGCGGGGCAGCACGAACAGGACGAGGACGAGGACGACGGCGAGGGCCAGCCCCATCACCAGGCTCGGGTAGGTCAGGGCGGAGCGGATGCTGCGCCGGGCCTCGACGTCGCGCTCGATGTAACGCCCCAACTGGGCCATCACCACGTCGAGTTCACCGGTGGCCTCGGCCGAGCGCAGGACGGAGACGTAGAACGGCGGGAGCGCCTTCGTGTGGGCGGTCATCGCGCCGGCGAAGCTCTCGCCGAACCGCAGCGAGTCCATGACGTCGACGAGCACCTGGCCGAGCTTCTTGTCCTTGGTCTCGGCGCGGATGATCTCCAGGGCGTCCAGGATGGGTACACCGGCTTTGATGAAGGCGGCCATCTGCCGGGAGAAGTTGCTCAGTTCGACCAGGTCGACCTTGGCCGGGGTGAGTTCGAGCTGGAGCAGGTTGCGGCCCTCGCCCTTGACGGACCGCACGTCGTAGCCCTGCCGGGTCAGGCTCTCGGTCACGCCGTCGACGCTGGAGCCCTTGAGCACGCCGGTGGCGCGCTTGCCGTCCGGGCCGACCGCGTCGTACTTGAAGGTGGCCATGCCGGTCGTCTCCTGGATCGCGGTGTCGGTGGTCGGCGTCCTCGGTTCGTCGGCGCGCCGGTTCGTCGGTTCGTCGGTTCGTCGGTTCGTCGGTTCGTCGGTTCATTGGCTTGGGGGACGTCCTAGACGACGTACACGCTGGACATGATCTCGGCGATGGTCGTGACGCCCTCCTCCACCAGACGGACGCCTCCGTCCAGAAGGCTGTCCATGCGCTCCTCCCGGGCGGCTGCGCGCAGCCGGTCGATCGACGCGTTCTCCACCAGCAGCCGCTTGACCGCATCGCTGATCACGAGCAGTTCGAAGACGCCGATCCGGTCCTGGTAGCCGGTCCGGGAGCAGAAGTTGCAGCCCCGGCCCTGCCAGAACTCGGCGTCGGTCGACCCACCGGCCCTGGCGAAGAAGGCCAGTTCGTCCACGCCCGGCCGGTAGGGCTCGCGGCACTGGTCGCAGATCCGCCGCACCAGGCGCTGGCTGACCACCCCGGAGACCGTGGAGGTGATCAGGAAGGGCTCGATGCCCATGTCGGCGAACCGGTGCAGCGCGGAGCAGGCGTCCCCGGCGTGGATGGACGACAGGACGAAGTGGCCCGTGAGGGCCGACTCGACCGCGATCCGCGCCGTTTCGCCGTCCCGGATCTCGCCGATCAGGATCACGTCGGGGTCCTGCCGGAGGATCGAGCGGAGCCCGGTCGCGAACGAGATGCCCGCCTGGTCGTTGATCTGGATCTGGTTGACCGAGGGGAACACGTACTCCACCGGGTCCTCGATGGTGGTGATGTTGCGCTCGCTCTGGTTCAGTTCGCCGAGAGTGGCGTACAGGGTGGTCGTCTTGCCGCTGCCGGTCGGTCCGGCGCAGGCGACCATGCCGTACGGGGAGCGCAGCAGGGACGAGAACCGTTCGTAGGTCGCCGCGGGCATGCCGAGCTCGCCCAGCCGGAACAGCGTGCGGTTGCGGTCGAGCAGTCGCAGCACCGCCTTCTCGCCCCAGATGGTGGGGGTGGTCGCGACCCGGATGTCGACCGACCTGCCGTCGATCTCGGTGGCGATCTGCCCGTCCTGCGGGCGCCGCCGGTCGACGATGTTCATGTTGGCCATGATCTTGATCCGGCTGACCACGGACGGGCCCATGTTCTCCGGCAGGCTCAGTACGTCGTGCAGCGCGCCGTCGATGCGGTACCGGACCCGCACCCGGTCGGCGTGCGGTTCGATGTGGATGTCGGAGGCACGGTCGCGCAGGCCCTGGGTCAGCAAGAGGTTGACCAGATGCACGACCGGGGCGTCCTCGCTCACCACCCTGGCACCGGAGGTGGCGCTCCGGCCCGCCTCGGTGGCCTCGAAGGCCTCGACCAGGCTCCCCGCGCCGGCCAGCGCCCGGTAGGCGCTGTCGATCGAGCGCCGGATGTCGGAGGGGGCCGCGATCGCCAACCGCACCCGGTCCGGCGCGACGGCCGGGCCGAGCTCGTCGAGCACGCGCGGGTCACCGGGGTCGCCCGCCGCGATCAGCAGCGTGCCCTCGGACCGGCGCACCGCGACGACGCACAGGGAACGGGCCAGCGCCTCCGGCACCCGGGCGGCCGCCTCGGGATCGGGCTCGCTCTGGCGCAGGTCGGCGACCGGGACGTCGAGTTGTACCGACAGCGCCTCGATCAGGGACCGTTCGTCGACCATGCCGAGTTCGACCAGCAGGGCGCCGAGCCGCTTGCCCGAGGCCGACTGCTGCAGGAGCGCCTCGTCCACCTGCGCCGGGACCAACTGCCCGCGCTGCACGAGGAGTTCTCCGATGCGCGGTCGTTCCGGCCGGTCGGTGGTGGTGGCGGCGGCGGCGGCGGCGGCGAGGGAGCCCTCGGGTGCGGTGGCGTCCTCGGGTGAGGTGGCGCCCCCGCCCGCAGGATCCGTCGTCGCCGTGCGGCGCCGGAGAAAACGGCCGTTGGCCAAGGAACCCACCCCTTTCGCGCACCCGGAACAGCGGCCGATGGGGACCGCACATCCCTTCCCGGTGTCATCAGCTGCTGATTAATCAGCGGCAGACTACAGCACCTCCAGGCGTCGCCACCTGCGCGGCATCTACGCAATCGACCCTTGTCAGCCCAGCACTCGATAAGTAGTCTACCGCTGATTAATCAGGCTGTTACTACAACGTGACGCGGCTCGTCGCCGGTCGCTGCAGATGGAGAAAGATGTTCACAAACCTGCAAGGCACGTTGCGTCGGCGAATGCGCGCACGGAACGAGGCCGCGGAAGCCGGCTTCACGCTCGTCGAGCTTCTCGTGGTCATCGTGATCCTCGGCATCCTGTCCGCCGTCGTCGTCTTCTCCGTTCGCGGCATCAACGACAAGGGCCAGGGCGCGGCGTGCAGGACCGACAAGTCCACGATCCAGACCGCGGAAGAGGCGTACTTCGCCAACAACAACGCGTACGCCACCGTGGACAAGCTCGCCGAGGTCGGGCTCCTGTCCACCGTGTCCAACTGGTACGAGGTCAAGGACCCCGCCGCGTACGCGGTCACGCCGATCGTCAAGGCCGGTGTGACGAACCCCTGCGCGACCACCCCCTGATACGGGGCTCCGCGCTCCGGACGCCGCCCGTGGGCGGGCGTCCGGGGCGCGGTCGTCGGCCGCCCGGATCATGGTGGTCGTGACGGGTATGTACGGGTATGTACGGGTACGGCACCATGGCCCGCATGCCATCCATATGTGTTGCGATCATCGGCCTGTTGGGGCTCGCGGTCGGGTCGTTCCTCAATGTCGCCGTCTCCCGCGTGCCGGCCGGCCGCTCCGTCGTGCGGCCCCGCTCCGCCTGCCCGGCGTGCGCCACGCCGATCGCGGCCCGGGACAACATCCCCGTCGCGTCCTGGCTGCTGCTGGGCCGCCGTTGTCGCGCCTGCCGGATCCCGATCCCCGCGCGCTACCCGCTCCTCGAGGCGCTCACCGGGCTCCTGTTCGCCGCCGAGGCGCTGCGCTTCGGCCGCTCCGAAACCCTTCCCGCCGCGTTGGTGTTCACCGCGGGACTACTAGCCCTGGCCGCCTGTGACGCCGAGCTGTTCCTGCTCCCGCTGCGGCTGGTCTACCCGACCCTCGGGCTCACCTCCGCCTGCCTGGTCGGCGCCGCGACGGCCACCGGACAATGGCATCGGCTCGGCGTGACCGCGGCCTGCGCGGTGGGCGCGTTCGCCCTCTTCTTCGCCCTGCACCGGATACGGCCGGCCTGGCTCGGATTCGGCGACGTGCGCCTGGCCGCCCTGCTCGGCACCGGACTGGGCTGGCTCGGTCCGGCGCATCTCGTCTTCGCCGTACTGGCGGGCAGTTCCGCCGGGTTGCTGGTGGGCATCGCCCTCATCGCGGCGGGGCGGATGACCCGGCGGACCCGCCTCCCCTTCGGCCTCTTCCTCGCGGCCGGCGCCATCGCCGCCCTCCTCGTCGGCGCTCCCGTCATCGACTGGTACGGGAGCCTGGGCGACCCGTACGCGGACGCGCTGGGTGCCTCGCCCACCGCGGTCGGCCACCGCCCCTGACCGCGGGCCGGACGTCAGCCATGGGCTACCGGTGGAGCCGGGGACCGCGCTACTGGGCGTACCT
Source organism: Streptomyces sp. NPDC059917 (assembly GCF_042730635.1). Classification (NCBI taxonomy): domain Bacteria; kingdom Bacillati; phylum Actinomycetota; class Actinomycetes; order Kitasatosporales; family Streptomycetaceae; genus Streptomyces; species Streptomyces sp. NPDC059917. Next base: position 655 of record NZ_JBHWLC010000073.1, on the reverse strand, counting down.
ACAGCGCCGCGCGCCGTACGGGCTCCGCAGCCTGGTCCATCGCACAACCGCCCACCGGAACCGGTTGGTAACCTGGTCGCCATGGAGAAGCCCGACCGACCTGATCTACCACTGGCCGAGTGGATTGTGCTCGCGATCGTGGCCGAGCGACCGAGCCACGGCTTCGCCATCGCGGCCCTCACTTCGGAGGGCACGGAAATCGGTGAGTTCTGGCACATTTCGCGCCCCATGGTCTATCGGTCGATCACGCGGCTGGTCGAGCGCGGCCTGATCACGCCGGTCGGCACCGAGGAGAGCGACCGCGGGCCGCAGCGCACGATCTACGCCGCCACCCGCTCGGCCAAGACGACCGTCAATCGGTGGCTCGGCGAACCCGTGGGCCACCTGCGCGACATCCGCGCCGACCTCACGAGCAAACTCCTGCTGCTCCGGCGCCGCAACGCCAGCCCGGCCCGTCTGGTCGAGCGCCAACGGGTCGTCCTCGACGAGATCGAGGCATCGCTGCGCGCCAAGGTGCACGCCGACGACCAGCTCACCAACGCGATCTACGGCTGGCGGCTGGACCTCGTCCACGCCGCGCGCCGACTCCTCGACGCCGTCGACGTCGACGCGACGCGGCCGGCCGTCAAGGCCGGCTGAGGCCACGGGCCCGGTG